>JAFZQE010000060.1 GCA_017552325.1 Oscillospiraceae bacterium | reverse complement strand
CCTATGTCGGCAGCTCGCAGGCCGGCTTCTGGGGCTCTGATCGCGACTGCGGCGGTGGTTTTGACGTCCTTCGCCGTCATTCTGCTCATCACGGCGCTTTTGAAGAAGCTGCTGAAGAATCCGTATGTGCAGGCGATTCTCCGCGGACTGAAGCCCTGTATGATCGGCATTGTTCTCGCCACGGGCGTTTATATGGTCCTGCACAACTGCCTTGGCAACGTCGCTGCGTTTTCCCCCGATACGACCGCCGTCGTCATGACCGCGGCGCTCGCCGCCGTCTACTTCGGGTCGAGAAAGATCCTGAGAAACGGGATCTCGCCCATCGCGCTGATCGGCATTTCTGCCGTCGCGGGGATACTGGTCTACGGCGCGTAAAACAGAAGCACAAAACATCCGATTGGAAGCGCCGATTGGAAAATGACAGATGCCGCGCGGCGGCCAGGATTAAATTGCAAGAGGCCGCTGGTTAACTAGAACGTCCTGTCCTATGTCCCGCATGGGGTGGGTTTGGGAGGGGATTGGGTATCCCCTCCCAAGCATTTGAGCGAAGCGGATCTTCGCGCCGCAACGCGGCGCGTTACTCGGGCCAAAACAAAACGGACATGCTCTTGCATGTCCGTCTGTTTTGGTCCGAGTGACTGGATTTGAACCAGCGGCCGCCGCGGCGCAAGCGCCGTGTCGGCCGCGTGGCGGCCAGGATTGAATTGCAAGAGGCCGCTGGTTCTCGAACCTACCCCAGACCAAACGAAAAGAGGGCATCTTTCGATGCCCTCTTTCGTTTGGTCCGAGTGACTGGATTTGAACCAGCGGCCTCCGCGGCGCAAGCGCCGTGTCGGCCGCGCGGCGGCCGGGATTAAATTGCAAGAGGCCGCTGGTTCTCGAACCTACCACAAACCAAACGAAAAGAGGGCATCTGTCGATGCCCTCTTTCGTTTGGTCCGAGTGACTGGATTTGAACCAGCGGCCTCTTGAACCCCATTCAAGCGCGCTACCATCTGCGCTACACCCGGATAACTCCAAATCGCGCGCTCCCGCGGAGCCGCGACCCGGTATGTAAAGAACGCCTTCCGCGTTCGCCCGATTATATTAGCACAAGGCTCCGATAAATGCAAGCATTATTTTCCCATTTTCAGAAAAAAGAAACGGCTCCGGGCGCCGCGCAAAGGGCGCCCGGAGCGTGCCTCATTCGGTGAAGTGGATATGGCTGTTGATGTGATCCTGGCAGAAGCAGTGGTAGCCCACGCAGCGCGAGCAGTAGCGGAACTCCAGCTCGGGATGGTCGGTATCCGTGCGGCCGCAGACCTCGCACTTGTGGTTGTAGAGCTTGTGGGACTGCTCGTAGCGGATGCGCCGGGACTCGCGCCGGAAGTTGACCGCTTCCTTCGTCGTCCTGCTGCCGCGCACCGTGCGCCAAAGCTCTCCGCCGCAGAAAACGAGGAAGTTCAGCATCGCGACGACCGGAAGCAGGTTGACGGGGAAGGGATTCGTGATCACGCGGTACGCGAAGAACGCAGCCGCCAGCCAGGCGAGATATTTGATCTTCACCGGCAGGAAGAAGAACAGCAGCACCTCCAGATTCGGGAAGAAAACCGCAAAGGCGAAGAACATCGCCAGATACACATAGGTCGGCGTCAGGTAAAAATCCAACCCGAAGGCCAGATACATAAGCATGCCGTAGAGGATCGTCAGGATCGCGCCGGAGAAGAAATAGATCGTGAACTGACCGGTGCCCCAGTGCTGCTCAAGCGTGTTGCCGATCATGAAATAAAAGTAGATCGTGATCAGACCGAGCCAGCCCATATTGTCCGGGATGAAGAAGAAGGTGAACAGACGCCATACCTCACCCTGCAGCACAAGCCGCGGAGAAAAAGCAAGGAATTCGATCGCCACGGGGTTGACCAGGTTCAGCAGCCATATCGCAGCGCTGCCGATCGCGATATAGCGCATCAGATTCGGGATGCCGAAGCGCGGGTGTTTATAGCAAAAGCGTTCCACATAGGTCATGGGATCTTTCATGGAAGCGCCTCCTTTCCGATTCATCAACAATATACCCTTTCGGAGCGAAAAAGTCCATGAAAAAACTGTAAAAGAATAAAATAGGACTTTGCGTTTTCGGAAAGCTGTGGTATGATGATATGCGGAATATTGTGCCTGGAGAAGAATTATGTCGGAAGAACGCAGTTTTGAAGTTGAAAATGAGCTGATCGAGGGCCGCAACGCCGTGATCGAGGCGCTGCGCGCCGGTCGCGCGATCGACAAGATCTATCTCGCGCGCGGCGACGTGGACAAGACCCTGGGGCATATCGCATCCCGGGCGCGCGAGAAGGGCGTGGTCGTCGTGGAATGCGACCGGCGCAAGCTGGATTTCATGAGCCGCACCCACGCCCATCAGGGCGTGATCGCGCTCTGCGCCGTGCGGGACACCTGCAGCATCGACGATATTTTCGCCATCGCGGAAGAGCGCGGCGAGCAGCCCTTCGTCATCGTCTGCGACGAGATCAGCGACCCGCACAACCTCGGCGCCATCATCCGCAGCGCGGAGTGCGCCGGCGCGCACGGGGTCGTCATCCCCAAGCGCCGCAGCGCGGGGCTGACCGCCATCGTGGACAAGGCCTCCGCGGGCGCGGCCGAGCATATGGCCGTGGCGCGGGTGGCCAATCTCCCCGCCGCCCTGCAGGAACTGAAAAGGCGCGGACTGTGGATCTACGGCACCGCGGCCGACGGGCAGAACGAGCTGTGGAAAACCGACTTTTCCGGCGCTGTGGCGCTGGTGATCGGCTCGGAGGGAGACGGCATGGGCCGTCTGGTGCGCGAATGCTGCGATTTCATCGTGAGTCTGCCGATGCGCGGGCGGATCAATTCGCTCAACGCCTCCGCCGCAGCCGCGATCGTGATGTATGAGGTGCTTCGCCAGAGAAGCTGAAGAGACGAGGGTCGATGGTCATGAGTCAGACAGAACGGGATCCGGGGCAGAACGAAAGCTTCGCTCTGGACGACATTATAAACGAATATCGCAGCGGCTCCGCTTCTTCCTCCGATACACAGCGCTATCAGATCCCGGAAAAGCAGCCCGAGCCGCACCGCAGCAGCCTCCCGACCGAGGAGGAGGTGCGCGCCTATCTCGCCTCCTATGCCCGCGGCGAGGCGGAGCCCGGCTTCGAGCCGCGCCGCAAGGCGGGGCCCGAGCCCGCGGAGGTCGACAGCCGCTATCACATCGGCGAGTCCCGCGGCGAGCGTAAGCTGCGCTACGGCGGGGCCGACGTGGACAACAGCGCCGACGCCAGCTACAGGCCGCGCGTTTCGGAGGACTTCATCCCGACGAACGTCGCGCCGGTCGAGGACGAGACGCCGGACGAGGCCGTCCGGCCGGGACTGTTCCAGCGTGTGAAGGACAGGCTGGACAGCCAGCGGCGCGAAAAAGCCCGGGCCGAGGCAAAGGAGCGCGCGAAAAAGCGCCCCGTCAGCGTGCCCGAGCCGCAGGAGCTGATCCTGCCCGGCGAGAAGCCGCCGCGCAAGGAGGCCCCGGTCCGCCGCCCTGCAAAGGAAGAAAAAGTTGAGGCTGTTCCAGAGGCCGAGCCCGTTCCCGCCGCGCCGGTGACGCCCGCTGCGGAAGCCGCCGGGGAGAAAGCGGCGGAAGCGCCCGCGCCGAAGCCGGAAAAGAAGAACTTCACGCCGAGCTGGAGCCGCGAGACCGCGAGTCACCGGGAATACGCCTCGCTATTCCCCGACACCAGCGCCTCCCCCGCCATCTATGCCGAGGAGCGCGAGCCCGCCGACGACACCGTCAACGGCGACGCGCGCATCCCGCTGAAGAAGGACCGCTTCTTCCCCGCCTCGTTTAAAGAGTATCTGATGACGCTGACGACGACGGTCTTTTACGGCCTGCGTAAGGGCGCCGAGACGATCATCACCGCCGAGGAGGACGACGAGGAGCTCGGCCCGGAGGCCACGCCCGCCAACGCCTCGCGCTATTACGG
Source organism: Oscillospiraceae bacterium (assembly GCA_017552325.1). Classification (GTDB taxonomy): domain Bacteria; phylum Bacillota; class Clostridia; order Oscillospirales; family Oscillospiraceae; genus Limivicinus. Next base: position 15,001 of record JAFZQE010000060.1, on the reverse strand, counting down.
CCGCTTCACCCGCTCGCTGCGCCTGCGCCTGCGCCTGTGCGCGGTGCTGCTGCTCGTCATGGGCTGGATCTCTTTGGGGCTGCCGGTCTTCGGGCAGCTTGCCAACATCCGCGTGGCCGCCTGGTTCTGCCTCGCGATCCAGCTGACCGTGATGCTGCTGTGTCAGGACGTGCTGACCGGCGGCGTAATGAACGCCTTCCGCCGTCGCTTCGGCGCGGATTCGATGGCAGCGCTCGCCTGCGTACTGAGCTCCCTGGACGCGCTGCTGGTCGGCACCGGCCGTCTGACGCAGCCGCACATGCCGCTGTGCTTCCTCTCCTCCCTGTCGCTGACCGGCGTGCTGCTCGCCTCCCTGCTGAGCTGCCGCGGCCTGCGCAAGGCGCTGCGCGTCCCCGCCATCGCCAAACGGGCCTACACGGTCACGGGCGAGATGAGCCTGAAGGATCGCGGCACGACGATCCTCAAGTCCCAGCGCGCCTATACCGGCTTTGTCCGCCGCAGCGAGGAGGCGCCGCCCGACGAGACCCTCTTCCAGAAGATGAGCCTCCCCCTGCTGGTGCTGATCGCCTTCCTCACGCTGGTCACGATGGCCGCGACGCGCAACTTCAAGGATCTGATCTACATCCTGTCGGTGCTGGTCTGCGCGGGGATCCCCTTCGGGGCGCTGCTCTGCTTCGCCCTCCCCTTCTTCACCGGCTCCTTCCGCATCTTTCCAAACGGCGCGGCGATCGCCGGCTGGTCCGGCCTCTGCGACGTGGGACAGAGCAGGAACCTCATCGTCACCGACCGCGACCTCTTCCCCGACGGCACCGTGGACATCGACCAGGTGCGCATCTTCGCCGACGCGAGACCGGAGACCATCATCTCCTACGCCGGCAGCATGCTGATCGCGGGCGGAAGCTGCGTGTCCAAGAGCTTTGCCGACCTGATGGCGCGGCACAACTGCGCGATGCGGCAGATCGAGGACTATGAGTATCTGCCCGGCGGCGGCATGAAGGGCGTGATCGACTCGCGGATCGTCATCTGCGGGAGCAGCGAGCTGATGCAGCTGATGAACATCCGCATCCCCTTCCGTCTGGTCAACCGCACGAGCATCCTGCTGGCCGTGGACGGCCTGCTGTACGGCATCTTCAATATGAAGTACGAGGCCGATCCGAAGGTGCGCAAGGCGCTGGTCGGGCTGATGCGCTCGAGCCGCCATCCGATCTTCGCGATCCGCGACTTCAACGTCACGCCGGTCATGCTGCGCGACACCTTCGACGTGCCGACCGACGGCTATGACTTCCCGCCCTATGTCGAGCGCTTTGCGATCTCCTCGGCCAAGCCCGGGGAGGACAGCAAGGTGGCCGCGGTCGTCTGCCGCGACGGCCTGGGCCCGCTCAGCAGTATGGCCAAGGTCGGGCGGCGGATGTACGTCGCCGCGCGCACGAGCCTGTATCTGACCTCGATCGGCGCGGTTTTCGGCGTGCTGCTCTGCTTTATCCGGATGCTCGCCTCAGGCGGCGTCAGCGTGCTGTTCCTGTTCCTGTACATGCTGCTGATCACCGTCCCCGTGCTGATCCTCGGCACGACATTGAAGCTGGAATAAACCAAAACAACCAAGAACCGCCGCCGGAGAGATCCGGCGGCGGTTTCGTATTTGACTGAATTTACAGGCTCGCTTCGAGCTCGTCGAGCTCGCGTTGGAAGAGCGCGGCCTCGGCGTCCGAGGGCATGAGGAAGCCGTTGCGCGGGGAGATCGAGAAGTCCATCACGGCGGGGCCGTCCATCAGGCAGCTGCGCTTGAACTGCTGGGTGAAGAGGCGCCTGCACCAGCTCCGCAGCCAGCGGATCAGCTCGGCGTCGGTGAACTCGCCGCCGTAAGCGCATTTGGCGAGGCGGAAGGTCTTGCGCGGGCCGAAGCCGCAGACCAGCATCTGCCAGGTGAAGAAGTCCTGCAGGCTGTAGGAGCCGACGGAGTCCTCGCTCTTCTGCGAGATCTGGTCGTCCTGGATCGGCAGGAGCTCGGGGCTGACCGGGCAGTCGAGCACGTCGTAGAGCGCGGCCTTGAGCACGCGGTCTTCGGTCTTGTCGGCGATGTGCCGTACGGCGGTGCGCACCTGGGTCTTGGTCAGGCCGAGGTTGACGTCGTACATGCTGGTGTGGTCGCCGTTGTAGGTGCACCAGCCGTCGATGTACTCGCTGAGGTCCTCGGTGCCGACGTCGAGGCCGTTGACCTTGTTGGCGATGTCCATCAGCACCTGCGTGCGCTCGCGCGCCTGGGCGTTTTCAAAAGCGACAGAGTAGTCGTCATGGGCGTGGCCGATGTCGTCGAAGTGCTGGTAGACGCTCTTGCCGATGTCGATGACGCGCACCTCGCAGCCCCACTGCTCGGCGACGACGATGGCGTTGGACTTCGTGCGGCTCGAGGTGCCGAAGCAGGGCATCGTGCAGGCGATGACGTTCGTCGCGGGCAGGCCCATCTTTTTGACGGCCATCGCGGAGACCATCACCGCGAGCGTCGAGTCCACGCCGCCGGAGATGCCGACGACGCAGTGGGTCAGGTGGGCATATTCCATCCGGCGCACGAGGCCCGCAACCTGGATCTCCAGCATCCGCTCGCAGTAGGCGGGCAGATCTTTGGGATCCTCAGGCAGATGCGGGTGCATCGGATACTTGCGCGTGATGACGGTGTCGACGGGGGCGGATTCACAATCGGTGACGCCGTAATCCTCCGAAGCAGATGGCCATGCACGGTCTGAGCGACGAAGGTTAAGCAGATATTCCACGTCAATTTCGCTAACGGCGAGGCTGTCAGCGCCTTCATTCTCAGCCAGGATCTTGCCGTTCTCAGCAACAAGGCAAAGGCCGGAATACCAGTTGTCGGTCGTGCTCTCTCCCGTGCCGGGGACTGCGAGAATGATACCTGCTTTCAGTTTTCTGGATTCACAGCAAATATTCGACACAGCTTCCTGGGTGGAAGATGTTGTTGCAGGAAATGAAGCCATCTGGCAAATCAATACAGCCCCATTTTTGACCTGTTCCACCGCCGGGCGCTCCAGCAAATCCCTGTCTGAGCCGATTTCCACCCCAATTATCAGGTCCTTCAGCGCGCTTAAAGAATAGTTACGACGATTGTTAAGAACAAAAAAGCTTTCTTCTTTGCCCCAACTCAGTACCTTCTCCTCCGCTGACGAGAAAGGAGTCCCGGCGACGGCCTGCCGCGTATTGAGGCCCAGCAGCATCCCATTCCATACCGCCGCCGCCGCGCTGAACACTTGCGCGCCGTCCGCCCAGGGCAGTCCGACAAAGGCCAGCACGTCCGTGCCCTTCGTCGCCTCGACGACCTTGCCGAGCGCGCGCCTGGCGCCGTCGAGGAGCACGCGGTGGGAAATCAGATCATAGCAGCTCACGCCGGTCAGCGTCAGCTCGGGAAAAACAAGCACCTTGACGCCCAGGGCGTCGGCTTTGCGGATCGTCTCGATGACGCGCTCGGCGTTATAGTCGCAATCGGCCAGCCGGATGACCGGCGAGGCAGCGGCGACCTTTACAAATCCGTCTCTCATATCAATATCCTTTCCTTATATGGCTCCCCTAACAGGGGAGCTGTCTGGCCGGAGGCCAGACTGAGGGGTTTCTTTCTCTCAGCAAAACAACCAGGGGAAGGAAAACCCTTCCACCGCGCAGGCGCGGTCCCCCTCCCCTTTCAGGGGAGGCTTTTTACAGCTTCACTCTCTCGGCGATGTAGGCCTTGACCTCGCTGATGGGCAGGCGCACCTGCTCCATGCTGTCGCGCTCGCGGATCGTGACGCAGCCGTCGGTCTCCGAGTCGAAGTCGTAGGTCACGCAGAAGGGCGTGCCGACCTCGTCCTGGCGGCGATAGCGCTTGCCGATCGAGCCGGTCTCGTCGAAGTCGCACATGAACTCCTTCGCGAGCTCGTCACGGATCTCCAGCGCCTTGTCGCTGAGCTTCTTCGACAGCGGCAGCACGGCAGCCTTCATCGGCGCGATAGCGGGATTGAGGTGCATCACGACGCGCACGTCGTTCTTCTCGGCGTCGACGACTTCCTCGTCGTAGGCCTGGCAGAGCAGGGCCAGCACCGTGCGGTCGAGGCCGTAGGTGCTCTCGACGATGTAGGGCACGTAGCGCTCGGCGGTGAAGGGGTCGATGTACTCGAGCTTCTGGCCGCTGTACTCCTGGTGGCGGCCCAGGTCGAAGTCGGTGCGGTCGTGGGTGCCGTTGATCTCGCCCCAGCCGATCGACGGGAAGAGGAACTCGATGTCGCAGGCGGCCTTTGCGTAGTGCGCGAGCTTCTCATGGTCGTGGAAGCGCAGGTTCTCGGCGGGCAGGCCGAGGTCCATGAAGAATTTTTTGCCGAATTCCTTGAAATACTCGTAGAGGTCGAGGTCGTCGCCGGGCTTGCAGAAGGTCTGGAACTCCATCTGCTCGAACTCGATCGTGCGGAAGGTGAAGTTGCCCGGGGTGATCTCGTTGCGGAAGGCCTTGCCGATCTGGCCGATGGAGAACGGGAGCTTGGCGCGCATCGTGCGCTGGACGTTCGGGTAGTTGACGTACTCGCCCTGCGCGTTCTCCGGGCGGAGGTAGATGATCGACTTCGCGTCGTTCGTCACGCCGCGGAAGGTCTGGAACATGAGGTTGAACTCACGGATATCGGTGAAATTGTGCTTGCTGCAGTTTGGGCAGGGGATGTGGTGCGCCTTGATGTAGTCGAACATCTGCTCCTTCGTCATGCCGTCGGCATGGGCCTCGGGATCGAAGTCGTCGATCAGGTTGTCGGCGCGGAAGCGCATTTTGCACTCCTTGCAGTCGAGCAGCGGGTCGGCGAAGCTGGCGACGTGGCCGCTGGCCTCCCAGACGCGGGGGTTCATCAGAATATCGGCGTCGACCTCGAAGCTGTTGCGGCGCTCCTGGATAAAGCGCTTGCGCCAGGCGTCCTTGACGTTGTTCTTCAGGCGGGAGCCGAGGGGGCCGTAGTCCCAGGTGTTGGCCAGACCGCCGTAGATCTCGCTGCCGGCAAAGATGAAGCCGCGGTTCTTGCACAGGGCAATGATCTTGTCCATCGTTTTTTCGGTGTTGTTCATAGTATCGTCCTTTCCCGCGGCTGGCTGCCGCGGAGATCTTGATTATCTGCCGGTTTCCCGACAAATAGTTATTATATCACCCGTTTTTGCCGAGGGCAATAGAGTTATTTTATTAACAGGGCGGCGCTTAAGATTCATAAATTGAAAAATACTCTGTACACAGGCGGGGAAAAATGATATATTGAAACATCATAGACAGAAAAAGCAGGTTTAGCGGCATGGGCAAGCATGTACAACAGAAAAGCAAAAAATCAAAATCGTCCGGTTCCTTCGGGCTGGTCGCCTTTATCGTGCTGGCGGGGATCTCGGGGCTGCTGTTCTTTCTCCGCGGCGGCGATACCGGCGCCGCGCCGGGCTCGAGCGAGGCCGCGCCCGTGATGTCGCTCTCGTCCGAGACCGCGTCCGAGGCAACGCCCGCGCCGACGCCGATCGTCTGGGACACCGAGACCGTGCTGTACGAGGAAGGCGACACCGTGATCGTCATGCGCGGCGAGGAGGAGATGGACGCCGAGTACGGCATGGAGTTCGTCGACCCCTGCGTGGAGATCCGGACGGGCGGCCGTCTCGGCCGGGCCGACAGCTCCGAGCTGGTCTCTGCCGTCGAGCACATGACGACGGACACGATCGGCAAGTTCAAGATCCACTATCTCGTCGTCTGCGAGGGCGAGGAGCTGCGCTTCGAGCGCATCGTCAACGTCGTGGACACGACGCCGCCGGAGATCACCGTCTCCTATCCGGAAAACGCCGAAATCGGCAGCTGGATGAAGGGCACGACCGAGCCGGAGGTGCACGCCTACGACCTGCTCGACGGCGACCTGAGCGAAGAGGTGAAGATCACACACCTCGACGGCAAGACGATCTACTCCGTCTCCGACTCTCATGAGAACGAGGCCGTGCTCGAGGCCGATCCCCCGCCGGGCAGCCGTCCCCCGGAGATCGTGCTCACCGGAGGCAGCGATTATACCTTCGCCGCGGCGATGGACTGGGTCGAGCCGGGCTGGACCGTCACGGACAGCGACGGCGCCGATCTCAGCGAGCTGGTGCAGGTCAGCGGTTACGTCACCTCCTACAAGCTGGGCGACTACACGCTGAGCTATCAGATCTCCAACGGGCGGGGCGACACGGTCCGCGCGACGCGCACGGTGCACGTCGTCGCGGCCGAGCGCAAGGAGGCCGTCATCCCGGAGCAGAAGACGATCTACCTCACCTTTGACGACGGCCCCGGCCCCTACACCGACCAGCTGCTGGATGTGCTGGCCAAGTACGACGTCAAGGCCACCTTCTTCATCACCGGCAATTATCCGGACTATTACGACTGCATCAAGCGCGCCTACGACGAGGGCCACACGATCGCCGTGCACACCTTCAGCCACAATTACCGGCAGATCTACCGCGGCGTACAGGCCTATTTCGAAGACTTCAAGGCCTGCGAGGAGCTGATCTACGAGTACACCGGCACCTACACGAAGCTCTTCCGCTTCCCGGGCGGCAGCTCGAACACGGTCAGCAGCTTCAACCCCGGCATCATGGGCATGCTCGCCACCTATATGCGCGACATGGGCTATTACTACTTCGACTGGAACGTGTCCAGCGGCGACGCCCAGACCGTGCAGATCCCGACCTACCAGGTCTACCGCAATGTCATCAACGGCTGCGCCCAGTATGATACCAACGTCGTGCTGCAGCACGACGTCAAGGACTTCAGCGTCTACGCCGTCGAGGACATCATCAAGTGGGGCCTCGAGAACGGCTACCAGTTCCTCCCCCTGCAGGAGGATTCCTACGGCGCGCGGCACCGGATCAACAACTGAATGAAGGACAAATAAAGCAGGAGCCTTTCCCTATGGCGGGGAAAGGCTCCTGTTTAATGTTATTCTGTTTACCGCGTCACAGATTCTGCAGCGCCATCAGGCCGAGACAGATCAGGAAGCCGGCGACGACCATCGCCGTAAATGCGATCTGCCACTTGCCGTTCTTGTTGAAGACGTAGAAATCCTCCCAGCGTTTTTCCTCGGGCACGAGCACGACCTTGTTCAGATAAACCAGGCCGTAGAGCACGACGGGGATGAGACCGAGCATCGCGGCGCCGAAGCTCAGGCCGCGCCGCTCGAAGCCGCAGAAGGAGACGAGGGCCAGCAGCGGGTTGAGCAGGTGCATGCAGAAATCGGGGCCCTTGAGCAGATCCTGATAGCCCAGGCTCGGGCCGAGGAAGAGCAGCACCGTCAGCATCGTGACCGTCACGGCCGCCGTGCCGACGTATTTGAGCAGCCAGGCCCAGCGCAGCTCCGGCACGAAGCACATCAGCAGCGCTGCCAGTGCGCAGAGGACGTTGCTCAGCACGGTGAAGTATTTGAAAACGACGATCCCGTTTTCCCAGGCCCAGCGCCCGTCGACCTTGAAGCAGCGGACGATGACGACCGCCGTGATCAGAAAGATCGCCGCATTGAGAAACAGCGCCATTTCGTTCTCCCCTCTCCTGTCCCGGAGGCTCCGGCCCCGGGATTTTTATTATACCACGCCCGACGCGGATGCGCAACAAGGCCCCGGCGGGTTTTCGCGCTCCCGCCGGGGTCTGAATGTTTCTCCGGTATCAGTGCCTGTTCCGGCCCCAGAAGACGTTGTAGCGGTCGGGCTTCCACTCGGGCTTCACATCCCTGACGGCCTCGGCCGCCGTGACGACGGCGTCGCCGTTGTCGAGGTCGATGAGCGTGTAGCGGTCGTTGCCCATGCCGAGCTCCTTCATATAGCTGAGCTGGCGCAGGCCGTGGCGGGTCTCGACGCGCTCGACCATCGCCTTTCCGCCGCCGTCGGGCAGGTTGTAGATCAGGTCCATGCAGGCGTTGTCGACGGCCAGGATGTCCAGCGAGGCGAGGATGCCGACGTCCGGCGTAACGACCGGCTCCGCCTTGGGCCCTTCGCAGTCGCAGGAGACCGACATGTTGCGCATGACGTTGATATAGCAGACGTGCGGCGCGAAGAAGTCGATCGTCGCCTTCGTGCTCTCGCTGATGCGCTCCATCAGTTCTTCCTCACGGATGTCCCAGGGGATGATGCCGGAGTGGATCTCCCCCTTGCCGATGCGGCCGTCCGCACAGCCGATGCCGATGTTCTTGTTGCTGCCGCCGAAGCCGCCGCGGATGTGGCCCTTGAAGTGGGTCAGAACCAGCATCGAGTCATAGTTCAGCATGCTCTCGCCGACGTGCATCTCGGTGAACCACTTGCCGCCTTTCACCGGCAGCGCCGCGACGCCGTGCTCGTCGGTGATGTCCACCGGGCAGAAGGTCCAGCCGTTGATCGCCAGCGTTTTGCGGTGATCCTCGGTCGTGTAGCGGCTGCCCTTGTAGTAGGTATTGGTCTCGATGATCGTCGCCTCCGGCAGACGGGAGGCCAGCAGCTCCCTCACCCAGGGGCGCGGGATGATGTTCGGGCCCTCGGCCTCGCCGGTGTGCAGCTTGACGGCCACCTTGCCGCAGAGAGCGGAGGAGACCCTGTCGTAGATCTTTTTGAGCCCCTCTTCGGACAGGTCGCGCGTGAAGAACACGACGGAGCTCTCGCCCGTACGCTCGTCAAAGGGGACGTATCTGTTGCCGTCCCTGCCGGGAATGGGTTTTTGTTTGCTCATGAATGCTCCTCCTTACAGCGATTCGATCCAGGCCTTCAGTTCCGCCTCGCCCGTTCGCGCGCCGAAGCGGCGGCCGGGCAGCACCTTCGCGCCGCGGGCCAGCTCTTCGATCCTCTCCTGCCCCTCGCCGAGCTGGCTTCCGCCGGAGGTAAAGAAGGGAACGATCGTCTTGCCCGAGAAGTCGTAAGCCTCCAGGAAGCTGTCGATAATGCTTGGCTCGCGGTACCACCAGATCGGGAAGCCGAGGTAAATGCGCTCCGCGTCCGCTGCGGGCGCGTCAGTGTCCGCCAGCGCCGGGCGGCAGGCTTTGTCCTGCATCTCAAGCGTCGTGCGGCTCTTCTTGTTCATCCAGTTCAGATCGCGCCGCTCGTAGGGCACGGCGGGCCGGATCTCGTACAGCGCCGCGCCGGCCGCGGCGGCCAGGGTCTTCGCCAGCCTTGCGGTATTCCCGCTCGCGCTGAAATATGCGACCAGTATTTTCATCGTTCCCTCTCCTTTGCGTTTTTCATCCGGCAGATGCCGCGAGGTAATCACGGCCCAGACAGGCACAGGTTCTCTCTTTATCATTTTAACATGATTAAGAGCAATACGCAACAGGAAAAGAAAAACGCTCCGTCAAACGCATCGGTCCGGCCATCAGAGCCGCCCTCCCCCGATCGTCACAAATGCGGCGTCGTCCGTTAATACCCTCTCCCGCTGTTTGCTTTCACAGTATTTTACATAATTTTGTAAACATATTATTATTAACATATTTCAGTTTACAAATTATCAGGTCACGCCCTACTGTAAGCACGCGTCAAAAATCGCTCCTCCCGCGGACGGGAGGAGCGATCGCTTTGCGGAGCTTATTTAGAGGAGGATCCGGTATGCGTATCAGGTGAACACGGTGCAGGTGTTCGTGATCGTGATGATGCCGACGATGATCGCGTTGATGATGCCGGCGATGTACGGGTTCTTCGTGGCCTTGTAGATCATGCGGGAGATGATCGTCGAGCCGAAGAGGATCAGCACGATCGGGAACAGCCAGAGGATGAACATCGGGTAGTTCGGGTCGGCCATGGTCTTCTGCATCCACATCATGTGATTGGTGCTGTAGTAGGTGATGTACTGGATCCAGGGCAGCACCAGCGCCGGGGCCGCGGCGAAGAGGCCGCAGATGATGCCGTTGGCCTTGCCGCCGATCGTGTTGTAGTTGAAGCTGTTGGTCGCGACGGAAATGGCGATGTAGTAGGTGAAGAACAGCAGCACATAGGGCAGGTAGCGCAGGATCGGCGCCTCGAAGGCCTTGATGGCCAGCGTCCAGAAGCGGAAGTCCGCGAAGAAGAAGTAGTCCTCCACGAAGACGATGGCATAGGCGACGGTCACGACGATCAGGGCCAGCAGCGCGCTCAGACCGAGCTTCTTGAGCGGCATCTTCACGCCGCGATCGGCGAGGTCGAGGCCGTTCTTCTTGCCGTAGGCGAAGTAGTAGACGATCATGCTGAGGATCGTGAAGAGGCCGCAGCAGGTGGACCAGAGACCCAGACCAAGAGCCTCGCCCTGGGCGACGGGCGCGGAGTTGCCGATATTCAGCAGGGTCAGATAAATGACGGAGCCGAAGACGGCGCCAGCGACCAGCGACAGCCAGAACCAGAGCTTGCCCTTCCTGTCCTTGAGCTCCATAGGCTGCACGGGCTCTGCCGCGCGCAGGGAGGCGAAGGTCGGGGTGAAGACCAGCAGGGTCGTGAAGGAGCAGAGGAAGATCGCAAAGCCGATCACACCGACGAGGTTGAAGGCTTCCTTCCACTGCCAGACCTGGTTGGTCGGCTCGATGGGATTGGGCGCGCCGAGGGTCTTGCTGAAGAAGTCGCAGATGTAGGACTCGGAGCGGGCGGAGAAGTGAGACCAGGGGTGGATGATGGGCGGACGGTAGATGATGCGCAGGGTGTCCTTGCCGTCTACGTTCTCGTAGTACTCGGTGTACTCCTTGCGGACCTCCCACTCGGCCTTGTCCTTGCCGAAGTTCAGGAAGGCCTGGGCCGTGTCGGTGCTCATGAAGTAGGGGGAGCTCAGGGGCTCGCCGTTTTCGCCGACGGAGGTGCCGAAGAACTCGTCGTACACGGCAGAGATCACGGCCACGTCACGGTTGCCGTAGGGATTGGCGAAGCTGCCGTCGTCGGCCGTGTAGAGCGGGTCATTGCAGTGGATGAGGGCGGCAGCGATCAGCGGGGTCTCGTTCAGATTGTCGGCTTTGATCGCAGCGTTGACGGACCAGCTGCCCATCGAGTGGCCGGTCACGCCGATGCGGCTGCTGTCGACGAAGGGCATGCGGCTGAGCGCCAGAACGCCCTGGTAGACGCCGTCCGGCGCCAGGATGAAGAAGTCCGGCGTGATCTCGGAATCACCGTGGTCGGGCTGGTCGACCGACAGCACGACGAAGCCGCGGCGGGCGAGCTCGACATAGTTGGCGTCGGCCATCTCCTTGTTGTTCAGATAGCCGTGGCTGGTGACGATAGCGGGGGCGGGATTCTCGGCCGTGGCCGTCTTGGGGATGAGCAGGTAGGCGGACATCGTGTAGCCGCTGTCCGTCTCGATGTTCAGCTCTTTCATGACGACGTCGCCGCCGGAGGTCTGAACAGCGCTGACGACGATGCCGCACAGCAGCATCAGCGCGAGGGAAATGCACAGGAACAGTTTTGCGATTTTCTTGGTTTTTTCCACGTTTCTCTCTCCTCTCAGTTTAAATAATCGAAGTATCGCGCTGTTTTCAGTATAAAGCAAATACTTTCCGTTGGCAAGTATTTATATTCCACAAATAATTAAGTCAAAATCTGTGAACATTGCCGGAAGAAGAAAGATTTACAGCGGGACTCGGGATATGGTATACTTTTTATACTCATGGAAAGGACGGAAAGGCAGCATGAAACTGGAATGGATGGAGCCCTACCGCGACATTATCGGCGATTTCTACCGCTCGGCCAACGGCTACTCGCAGATCTGCAAAAACGAGATGTTCGGCGACCCGGTCAGGTTCTCGCCCTATGAGGTGCAGATCATGGAGCATATCCTGGAATATGCGGATCAGCACAAAAACATGAAGTGGTACGCCAGCCGCCTCGGTCTCAGCCAGGCCACTTACTCGAAGTATGTGCAGAAGCTGGTGGACAAGGGGCTCGTGGAGAAATACCACACCAGCGGGAACAAAAAGGACGTCATCCTGATGGTCTCCCCTCTCGGGCTGCAGGAGTACGGGGCGTACACGGCGATGGCTGAGGAGCAGCTGTTTCACGAGCTGTTCGGGCTGCTGGGCAGCGTCAGCCCCGAGGAACTGGAGACCGTAAAGAAGGTCTTCGCCGTCTTCGGTCACATGCACGGCGAGAAGCGTGCGTCTGGCGCCGAGGACGCGGAGGTGCTGATCCGCGTCGAGTGACGGCGTCGGTCCGGTTAATATCAGAAGGAACGACCGCCCGGAGGCTTTGCCTCCGGGCGGTTTTGCAGTTATATCAGGTTTTATGCCCGCGGTTTTGTACGTGTGAATAGCCGCAGGATGAGCCAGACGGCGGCGCCGGCCGCGGTGCCGTACAGATTCAGCCGGATATCCCGGACGGAGCAGTGGCGCCCCTCGATGTGCTTTTTGCTCAGCTCGTCCAGCGCCGACCAGGCCGCGCTGAAGCCCAGGCCCCAGAGGCCGAAGCCGAGGCCCGAAAGCAGGCTCAGCACCGCAAAGCACAGCGGGTGCGCCGCCCTGCGGAGAAAGCGCTCGTCCGTCCCGCTGCGCGCTGCCAGCCAGCGGCTCTGCGCCCCGGAGCTTTTTCCGGGCTGATGGCTCAGCGAGCATTCAAACAGATACCAGAGCGCCGAAGCGATTTTCCATCCCATAGCGCATGATCCTCAAGTCGTCTCAGTCTCTTTCGTCCTTCCCGCTCCTGCATCTTGCAAACGGGAGAAAAGCGGCTATAATAGGGGCGAAAGTCCATCGATATTTTACCAAAGCGGCTGCCAAAAGGCAAGAGCCGATCGCAGCCGCGCCGTGAGGAAACGCCATGATCGCAAACTATCATACGCATACCTATCGCTGCAGGCACGCCGTTGGCGACGAGCGGGACTACGTCAAGCGGGCCGTCAGGGCCGGGCTGCGCATCCTCGGCTTTTCCGACCACACGCCGCAGGACTACTTCGACAGTGGGGAAGAAACCCTTCCGATCCGCATGAGTCCGGAGGAGCTGCCGGGCTACGCCGCGTCGATCCGCTCGCTGGCCGAGGAATACCGGGACAGGATCGAGATCCTCCTCGGCGTCGAGGCGGAGTATTATCCGAAATACTTCCCGCGGCTGATGGACATGCTGCGCGCGAACGGCGTGCAGTACATGATCCTCGGCCAGCATTTTCTCGGCAACGAGATCGGCGAGCCTTACAGCGGTCGGCCGACCAGGGACGCCGCGATCCTCGGTCGCTATGTCTCCCAGTGCTGCGAAGCGCTGGATACCGGCCTGTTTTCCTGCTTTGCGCACCCGGATCTGATCAACTTCGTCGGCGATCCGGCGATTTTTGAGCGGGAGGCGCGGCGGCTCTGCCGCAAGGCGAAGGAGACCGGCACGCCGCTGGAGATCAATCTTCTCGGCATCCGCGAGAGACGGCACTATCCGAACGAGCGCTTCTGGCGAGTTGCCGCGGAGGAGGGCTGCCAGGTTATCCTCGGCTATGACGCGCATTGTCCAAAAGAGCTCGCCGACCGGCGCAGCGAGACGAAGGCGCTGAAGCTGGCCGCGTCCTGCGGCCTTCAGCCGCTCGAAACGCTGGAAATCCGGAGGATCGGGACTCTCTGAAAATCAGGAAAAAGGCGGCAGACAGACAACGCTCTGTCCGCCGCCTTATTTATTTGCCGCTCCAGGGGTCGCAGCGGCCGTGCTCGACGACGTCCGCGATGCGCCGACAGGCGTGCCCGTCGCCGTAGGGATTGCAGGCGTGAGCCATGCGGTCATAGGCCTCCCGATCCTCCAGCAGCTCTTTGAAGTTCCGGTAAACGCTCTCCTCCTCCGTCCCGACCAGGCGGAGCGTGCCCGCTGCCAGGCCCTCCGGCCGCTCGGTCGTGTCGCGCAGGACGAGCACGGGACGGCCGAAGCTCGGGCACTCCTCCTGGATCCCTCCGGAATCGGTCAGCGCCAGAAAGCAGCGCGCCTCAAAATTGTGGCAGGAGATCGGATCCATCGGCTCGATGAGGCGGATGCGCTCGCAGCCGCCCAACTCCTCGGCGGCGATCCGCCGGACGAGCGGATTGCGGTGGACCGGATAGACCGCCTTGCACTCGGGATGCTCCAGCATCACCCGACGGATCGCCCGGAAGATCCGGCGCATCGGCTCGCCGAGGTTTTCCCGGCGGTGGGCGGTGAGAATAATGAGCCTGCTGCCGCGCGCCCATTCCAGCTCCGGATGGGAATAATCCGGGCGCACCGTCTGCCGCAGAGCGTCGATCACGGTGTTTCCTGTGACGAAGACGCTCTCTGGGGCCTTCCCCTCCCGGATCAGATTTCGCGCCGCCGTCGCCGTAGGCGCAAAATGAAGGCTGCTGATGCTGCCGACCGCCTGCCGGTTGAATTCCTCCGGATAGGGGCTGGTGGCGTTGTAGGTGCGCAGGCCCGCCTCGACGTGGCCGACCGGGATGCGAAGGTAAAAGCAGGCAAGCGCCGCGGCGAAGCTCGTCGACGTGTCGCCGTGTACGAGAACAAGATCGGGCCGCAGCCTGTCCAGCAGCGGGCGGAGCCTGTCGAGGACAGACGCCGTGATATCGAACAGCGTCTGTCCTTCCTTCATGATCCCCAGATCAAAATCCGGGACCACGCCGAAGGCCTCCAGCGCCTGATCGAGCATCCCGCGGTGCTGACCGGTCACACAGACGATCGTTCGAAGATCGGATCGCGCCTGCAGTTCCCTGACCAGCGGGCACATTTTGATCGCCTCCGGCCGTGTCCCGAAGACAAGCATGACTGTTTTCATAGCCCCTCCCGCGCGCAGTTTCCACAGATCGGGCGCCGCTCCGGCGCCCTGTCTCCATGTTATGCCGGCGGGCTTCCGGACAGTATTCCGTGCAGCTTTCGGGGAAGAATGAAAACCGAAGGGCCTGACGCCTGCTCAACGCAGGCGTCAGGCCCTTCAGGCCGCAGTATTCAAATTGTTTCCGTGTTTACCAGGTCAGGGTCTCAAGCTCGACCATAACCCTGGAAATTATCGTAGCGTCATTCTGCTTCAGCTTTCCGTCGTCGCTGACGTCTCCCGCGAAGCGCTGTAACTCTGCCGTCGACTCATCCAGTTCGATCAGCT
>JAFZQE010000005.1 GCA_017552325.1 Oscillospiraceae bacterium | reverse complement strand
GTCCTGGTGGTAGCGGCCCAGCGCCGTGGAACCCACCGCGTCCCCGCCGACGTCGAAGACGACGGTGTCCCAGTCCATCGCGAAGGCGGACTGCACCTCCGCCGGGAGGGACAGGGTCTCAATGCCGGAGCAGGCATAGTTCGGCGAGACCACCCGGATCTCCCGCAGGCGGGCGAGCCGCCCGCGCTCGGTCAGGCGGAAGAAGGTGTTGACCATATCCAGGTCGATCAGCTCCGTGCGTTCGCCCCGTTCGGCGGCCTTGAACGCGAAGTTCAGCGCCAGCTCCGTCTTGCCGCTGCCATAGTTGCCGATCAGCACGATCATTTTTTTCATCTGTATGTACCTCTTCCTCCGCGCGGCGCAGCGACGCTCGGGTCAGTTCTCTCCGTATAGTATTCTATCATCGTCCCCGCTGTGCCGTCAACGCACAAACTGCACAAGAATCATTCAGGATTAGCATCAGAATGACGAAGCTTTTTTTATTTTGTTTTTGATTCGATGCATTATTTTCGTTTTATTGTTTTTCTGCATTTTTGTGCGCCGGGAGCGGCCATCCGATCGATCGAACGCGAAAAACGGCCGCGCAGAGCGCGGCCGTTTTTCCACCTTGTATCAGATCCCGTCGTCGGTGAGCTCATCGCTGCGGAACAGCAGCGAGATGCACCAGATGGCGGCCAGTCCCACCAGCGTATAGATGACGCGGCTGACCGTGGCGGTCTGTCCGCCGAAGAGCCAGGCCACCAGATCAAAGCGAAACAGGCCGACGCTGCCCCAGTTCAGGCCGCCGATGATGGCCAGGACCAGCGCGATGCGATCCATGATCACAGAGCATTCTCCTCTCTTTCCGGCAGTTCACCGAACCGCCTTATGGTATCGGCCATAGTTTGCCCCGCCCGCGGCCGGAGTATACCTTGATTTCTGCCCTCCGCGAAGCGCGGGAAAAAATCTTGCGCAGAAATGCCCCTTCGACAAAAGTAGTGCCGCTTCGCTCTTTACAAAACGGCGCTTCTGCATTATCATACAGTCACAGCTTATCCAATTGGTTCTGCGAACCTCATATCTTTATCCCACAACCCTGTTCTTGGCAGGCCGAAGCCTCGGCCTGCCGCTTTTTTCTGATTTGCACAGCATATGACTAAATGGCGAAAGCGTATTTGTCGAATTGGATAAAAATGCAGCCAAAGCGCCGGAAGCCGTTGACAAACGCCGCGTACCGTATATAATAGGCTTAACTGAATAGCGCATGATAGAGGCGCGGTTATCATCAGTAGCTCCGGAGAACGCATCGGGAAGTGCGGGAGCGAAAGGGATCGCCGCCGAAGGGTGTCCGTTTTCCCGCGCGGATATGCCTGGGCCGTCGGAGAAGATCCGCCGGACTGTCGCAGGGGCCCGGCCCCGGCGGAGAGCTGTCTGACTTGAGAGAACCGGTTGAGTTGTGAACAGTATCTGCGCTGTTCGCAACTTTTATTTTTTGGAGGAAACAAACATGTACGGTACTTTCTGGGCACTCGTTCCCCCGCTGCTTGCCATCGTCCTGGCCCTGATCACCAAGGAGACTTACACCTCCCTCTTCGTCGGCATCCTGGTCGGCGCGCTGTTCGTGGCGGGCTTCCAGCCCGTCGCCGCGCTCGACACCATGATCAACGACGGCTTCATCGGCGCGATCGCCGACGGCTGGAACGCCGGCATCTTCATGTTCCTGGTGCTGCTGGGCATCATGGTCGCGCTCATCAACAGCGCGGGCGGCTCCGCCGCCTTCGGCCGCTGGGCGGCCTCCCATGTGCGCACCCGCGCCGGCGCGCTGCTGGCCACCTTCCTGCTGGGCGTGCTGATTTTCATCGACGACTATTTCAACTGCCTGACCGTCGGCTCGGTCATGCGCCCAGTCACCGACAGCCAGCGCATCTCCCGCGCGAAGCTCGCCTTCATCATTGACGCCACCGCCGCCCCGATCTGCATGATCGCGCCGGTCTCCTCCTGGGCCGCCGCCGTCTCCGCCACGGCGCAGGATCTGAACACCGGCATCTCCGGCATCCAGCTTTTCATCCGCGCGATCCCCTACAACTTCTACTCCCTGCTGACCATCGTGTTCGTGATCGCGCTGAGCGTGCTCGGCTTCGACTACGGCCCCATGGCCGCCGCCGAGCTGCGCGCGCGGCAGGGTGAGCTCGGCGCGCTGAGCGCGGAGGACGACGAGAACAATCCCCGCGCCTCGATCTGGGACATGCTCTTCCCCGTGCTGGTGCTGATCCTCTTCTGCATCCTCGGCATGATGTACGTCGGCGGCTTCTGGAGCGGCGCGAGCGTCATCGACTCCTTCGCCGACACGGACGCCTCCGTCGGCCTGCCCTGGGGCTGCATCGTGGCGCTGCTGATCACCTACATCTACCTGCTCTGCCGCCGGGTCATCACCTTCAAGGAGGCCTCGGCCTGCATCACCAAGGGCTTCATCGCCATGGTCCCCTCCATGCTGATCCTGACCTTCGCCCTGACGCTCAAGAACATGACCGGCGCGCTCGGCGCGGCCGACTACGTGGCCGGGCTCGTAGAGGGCGCGGCGGACGGCCTCTTCGCCATGCTGCCCGCGGTCATCTTCCTCGTGGCGCTGGGTCTGGCCTTCGCCAGCGGCACCTCCTGGGGCACCTTCGGTATCCTGATCCCGATCGTGCTGCCCGTGTTCGAGAACAACCCCGAGCTGCTGATGATCGGCATCTCCGCCTGTCTCGCCGGCGCCGTCTGCGGCGACCACATCTCCCCCATTTCCGACACGACGATCATGGCCTCTGCCGGCGCGAACGTCGACCACGTCGAGCACGTCTCCACGCAGCTGCCCTACGCACTGACCGTCGCGGCGGTGAGCTTCGTGTGCTATATCGTTGCGGGCTTTGTGCACAACTGGATCCTCTGCCTCGCGATCGGCGTCGTGCTCACGGTCGGCGTACTGCTGATCCTCCGTGCCCGCGGCGGCAATACGGCGGAAGCCGAGGCCTGATCGGTGCCTGACAACTTAACCAAAAACTTGTGGAGCTTTCTGTGAAAGTTCCACAAGTTTTTTCTTGCTTTTTGCGGGGCGCGGGCGTACAATGGGGCGGCTGAAAAAGAGGTGTTTTTTTCGATATGACTGAACTTCTGTCTCTCTCCGTCGCCATGTTCGCGGGGCTGCTGATGACCCGGCCGCTGAGCCGCTTCCATCTGCCCGACGTGACGGCGTATCTGATCGCGGGCGTGCTGATCGGGCCCTGCTGTCTCGGTCTGCTGCACATCCCCGGCCTGGGCTTCGGCAGCTTTGAGGAGCTGGAGGGGCTCAAGCTGATCTCCAACGTCGCTTTGGGCTTCATCGCCTTCTCCATCGGCAACGAATTCCGCCTCTCCCAGCTGCGGGAGACCGGCAGGCAGGCGCTGGTCATCGGCATCCTGCAGGCCGTGGCGGCGACGCTGCTGGTGGACGCGGCCCTGCTGCTCTTCCACCTGATCCGACCGGACGTGCTCTCAGTCTCCGCGGCCATCACCCTCGGCGCGATCGCCGCGGCCACGGCGCCCGCCGCCACGCTGATGGTGGTGCGCCAGTACAAGGCCAAGGGCAAGCTGACCGACCTGCTGCTGCCCATCGTCGCCCTTGACGACGCGGTGGGCCTCATCCTCTTTGCGGTGTCCTTCGGCATCGCCGAGGCGATGTGCAGCGGCGCGGTGGACGTGGTCGGCATCGTCATCAATCCCCTGCTGGAGATCCTCGGCTCCCTCGTCATGGGCGCGGTGGCCGGCTGGATGCTGACCCAGCTCGAGAAGCTCTTTCACTCCAACACCAACCGTCTGGCCATGAGCATCGGCTTCGTGTTCGTGACCGTGGCCCTCTCCATGCTTGAGATCCCGGCCGGCAGCGCGAAGCTCGGCTTCTCGTCCCTGCTGGTGTGCATGATGCTCGGCAGCGTCTTCTGCAATCTCTGCCCCCTGTCCGAGGAGATCATGAAGAACGCCGACCGCTGGAC
>JAFZQE010000059.1 GCA_017552325.1 Oscillospiraceae bacterium | reverse complement strand
CCTTCCTTGAGCCAGGCATCGCCCAGAACGTCGTTGGCCGTATCGGTCAGGAAGGTGCCGATGGCGATACCGCCGTCGGAGATGGACTTGCCCATGGCAAGGGCATAGACAAGAAACATGACCAGAACGAAGATGGGCAGGGCGAGGATGCGGTTGGTGACGATCTTATCAATCTTGTCGGAGCTTGAGAGCTCTCCCTTGCCCTTCTTCTTATAGATGCCCTTGAGCATCTGGCCGATGTAGACATAGCGCTCATTGGTGATGATGCTCTCGGCGTCGTCGTCCAGCTCCTTCTCGGCAGCGGCGATGTCGTTCTCGATATGCGCTTTGACCTCGTCCGGGATATTCAGACCCTCGAGCACCTTTTCGTCGCGCTCAAAGAGCTTGATGGCGTACCAGCGCTGCCGCTCCTCGGGAAGGTCGTGGACCGTGACCTCCTCGATATGGGCCAGCGCGTGCTCGACCGGGCCGGAGAAGCTGTGCTGCGGGATGGTCTTGTCGTTCTTCGCAGCCTCGATCGCAGCCAGAGCGGCTTCCTTAACGCCGTCGCCCTTGAGCGCGGAGATCTCCACGATCGGGCAGCCGAGCTGACGGCTCAGTTCTTTCACGTTGATGCTGTCCCCGGCCTTTTTGACCAGGTCCATCATGTTCAGCGCGATCACCACGGGGATGCCGAGTTCGGTGAGCTGGGTGGTCAGATACAGGTTGCGCTCGAGGTTCGTGGCGTCCACGATGTTCAAAATGGCGTCAGGCTTTTCCTCAATGAGGTAATTCCGGGCGACGACCTCTTCGAGCGTATACGGTGAAAGAGAATAGATGCCGGGCAGGTCGGTCAGGACGACCTCCTTGTCGACGATCAGCCTGCCTTCCTTCTTCTCGACAGTGACGCCGGGCCAGTTGCCGACGAACTGATTCGAGCCGGTCAGCTTGTTGAACAGGGTGGTCTTGCCGCTGTTCGGGTTGCCCGCCAGGGCGATGCGCAGTTGTTTCTCCATGGCTTCCTTCTCCTTTACTCGACTTCGATCATGTCCGCGTCCGCCTTGCGGATCGACAGCTCGTAGTTTCTCACGTTGACCTCGATGGGGTCGCCCAGCGGGGCCAGCTTGCGGACAAAGACCTCCACGCCCTTGGTGATGCCCATGTCCATGATGCGGCGCTTGACCGCGCCCTCGCCGTGCAGCTTCACGATCTTGACGGTCTCGCCGACTTTTGCGTCTCTGAGTGTTTTCATCCTCATTTCTCCTTTTATGTCATTTTGCTTAGACCATAATTTTTGCCGCCATCTCTTTACTGATGGCCACGCGGGATTCCTTGATCTTCACGATCAGATTGCCGCCGATGGCGTTCATCACCGTGACGGCGCAGCCGACCGTGAAGCCCATGTCCTCCAGGTGCTTTTTCATCTCGGGGCTGCCGCCGACGCGCCGGATGACGGTCTCTTCGCCGGTATCGGCCAGAATCAGAGGCATCATGTTTCGCCCTCCTTTCCCTTCCGGAGCAGTGGTTAAATATATCTAACCATGCGCTCCGAAAAAAGTTAGACTTCTCTAACCATCGGGCAGTTTAACACATCTAACTCACCTTGTCAAGTCCCGTCTCTTTTCCTTTCGGCGTTTTTTTCTTGCTTTTTCGCCGGGGCGGTGATAGTCTGTAATCGGTGGTGATGACAATGACGATCCATAAATCCGCAGAAGACTATCTGGAAGCGATGCTGATGCTCCGGGAGCAGCGCGGCTACATCCGCTCGATCGACGTGGCGGCGATGCTCGGCGTGACCAAGCCCAGCGTCAGCTACGCGACCAAGCGCCTGCGCGAGAACGGTTTTATCTCGACGGATCCGGCGGGCATGATCGTGCTGGAGCCGGCGGGCCTGGAGATCGCCGAACGCATGTACGAGCGCCACAAGCTGCTCACCGAGCTGCTCAAGGGCCTCGGCGTCAGCCCGGAGACCGCGCGGGAGGACGCCTGCCGGATCGAGCACGACCTGAGCGTCGAGAGCTTCGAGGCCATCCGCCGTCACGCGGCGCAGTATGATTCCAACAGGAACGGAGAGTGAGCAGAATGAGTTTTCAGGATAAGAGCTACGAGGTTTTCCGCCTCTTCAACGACCGCTGGGCGCTGGTCACGGCGGGAACGCTTGACGACTACAACACGATGACGATCGGCTGGGGCTGCATGGGCTCGCTCTGGGGCCCGCCGCACAAAACGAAGCCCGTCCTCACCGTTTTCGTCTCCCCGGCGCGCTATACGCACGAATTTCTCGAGAAGAACGAGTACTTCACCGTCAGTTTCTTCCCGGAGGAGTATCGCGGCGACCTCGGCGTCCTTGGCAGCCGCTCCGGCCGGGACGGCGACAAGGTCGCGCAGACGCGCCTGACGCCCGTCGCGGCGTCTCACGGCGTCGATTTCGAGCAGGCGGAGCTGACCTTTGTCTGCAAAAAGATTTACGACCATCAATTTGAACTGGAGAAGGTGCCGCAGGACGTGGCGGACTGGATCTACACCCGCGTGCCGCCGCACACGATGTACATCGGCGAGATCGTCGACGTTGTCGAGCGCTGAGCGGCCGGACGGGAGGGAGGAACAGGCATGGATATCTACGAAAAGCTGATTCTGCAGGACTGCCCCTTCTGCCGCGGGGCCGGGCTCCTTGAGGAGGAGAACGGCTGGTGCTGGTACGTGATGTGCATGGACTGCGGCGCGCATACCGCGGCTTTCGAGTACAAGTCGGAGGCGGAGCGCGAGGAGGCCGCGCGCAAGGCGGCGCATCTCTGGAACATCGGCAAGGTGATCCGCAGCGACATCGGTGAATGAAGTTTTTAGTTTTTAGATTTTAGTTTTTAGAAAAAAGGGCTGTGACGAAAGTCACAGCCCTTTTTTCAAATCAATCAGTCTGTCATGCCTCTCGTCCGTCGGGCGAGCACGTAGTCGAACCAGGCCAGGAACTCCGGCCCGAGGCGCTCGACCAGGGCGCGGGCCTCCTTCGGCCGTCCGGCGGCGAAAGCGAGGCACTGCTGCGCGAGCTGATAGCGCCGCGCGCTGCTGAAGCGGGCGATCTCCTCGTCGCTGTATTCGCCCAGGGCGCTCATGTCCTGCTTCGAGCGGAAGAAGCGGACGAAGGCCTCGGCCGTCTCCGGCCCGACGATCGGCGCGAGCAGCGAGAAGTCGTTGCCCGAGCTGTCCAGCGCCTTCGACACCATCTCCCAGCGGCGCGGGTCGGCGTTGCCCTCGGTGCCGGTGAAGCGGGTGCGCAGATAGAGGTCGTTGTTGGCCAGAAACTCCATCACGTAGGGGTTGATGCGGCTGCGCACGGCCCAGGGCATCCAGTTTTCCACCGTCGTGCGGATGTAGATGTGCGCGAAGCGGCCGAAGAGCGGCTCGGCCAGGTCGTGGGCGGCGGTGGACTCGCTGCGGTCGTTGCCGGCGGCGACGATGCGCGCGTTCTTCGGCAGGGCCCAGCGGTTGTTGACGAAGCGCTCCAGCACGATCTTGAAAATGACCGACTGGGTCTGCTTGGTGGCGTTGGTCAGCTCGTCGAAGAAGAGGATGTGCAGCTTCCCGTCCTCGCACAGGCGCTCGAGCTTGACGAGCCACACGGGCTTGATGTCCACGATCTCGTCCTTGGCCTCGTTGTAGATCGCGCGGCCGTTGATGGTCTCGGGATTCTCGTTGACCAGCTCGATGTCCAGCACCTGCGGGTCGATCTGCCGGACGCGGTCGCTCTTGCCGTCGCCGGACAGGCCGTGCAGGAAGACCGGGATGTCCGCCTCGACGTAGGCGCGGATCAGGCTCAGCTCGTCGTGCGTCTCCACGCGGAAGGGGGCGTCCTCGGGCAGGGCGCCCTCCGCGCCCTCGTCCTGCAGCTCGCGCAGGAAATCCTCCTCCAGATAGGCGGCCGCCTCCTCGCGGCTCAGCCCGCCGAGGAGGGCCTGACAGCTGATCAGCAGGCCGCGCGCCGCGTCATAGAGCCAGCGGACGGGCCGCAGCTCCAGGAACACGGCGCTGCCCTCGACGGCGATGCTGCCGTCCGAGAGCTGCGCGTAGCCGTTGACGTGGCCGTCCCCCAGGGTCAGCCGGACAAGCCGCTTCGCGCCGAGCTCGTAGACCGGGCGGGGCTCGCCGCCCAGCGTCAGCGTTTTGCCGGTCTCCGGGAGGGTCCCGGCGGCAAAGCTCCGCTGCGCCATGTCGCGCAGGCTCTCGTCCAGCACGGTCTGCGGGAAGACGCCGTACTCCGCCGTCGTCACGCCGCTCTCGGTGCGGATGCGGCGCAGGAGCTTCTCCTCGCCCTCGTCCAGCAGCAGCGCGGGGCGCAGCGCGCAGACCGCGCAGGCCTCGCTGCGGCCGAAGCGGTCGACGAAGCCGTCGGACAGGTAGTAGTTGATGCCGCCGCCCTGCTCGTGCAGAAAGCCGTCGTCCGGCGCGGTCATCAGCGCGAGATCGGTCGCGGGCGCGGCCGTGCCCACGGTCTGAAAGACGGGCAGGGGACGGGTGAAGAGCTGGTCACGTGATAAGAAAATCGATTTCATGCTTCTCTTTCTCCTCGGTCGGACGGCTGTACAGCACCCGTCCGCCGACCGGGCGGATCGTCGTGCTGCCGTAGACCACCCAGATCGCGTCGCAGCGCTCCTCGGGCATCTCGGCAAAGCCGTCGGTGAATATGATGCGGTTTTCCGCGTCGCCGGTGAAGGCGTGGATCGCGGCGTGAAAATCAGTGCCGCCGGAGCCCTGCAGCTCCAGGTTCTGGATGTCCTCCTCGCTCGCGACCTCCTGGAAGCCGTAGAAGCGGGTGTCGAAGCAGCCGACGCGGATCACCGCGTCCTGCCGCAGCAGGCCCTTGACGCCGCGCACGAAGGCGCGCAGCAGATCGGCGTCGACCGAGGCGCTGGTGTCCAGCAGGATCTCCGCGTGCGCCACCGGATAGGCCCGGAACTCGTGCCGCAGCACGCCGTCGCGGATCGTGCTGCCGGGGAACCAGTCGAAATCGAGCTGCATGCTCGGCTCGAGCATCTCCGCGAGGCCCGCCACGATGGCCGCGAGGCCAGGATCGTCGATCTCGCGCGCCTGGGCCGTCGTTTCGCCGCCGGCCTGCTTGCTCTCGGACTCCCTGTGGCGCTCCTCCTCGGGCTTTTCGGTCTCGCCGGGGACGTCCTTCGGCTCCTGATCGTCTTGGTTTTCGAGCAGCACGCCGTAGAGAGCCTCGGCGCTCTGCTCGGCGGCTCCGGCGATCATCAGCGCGTCCCCCGGCACCTCGAAGCCGTCCGCCTTCAGCATCGCGTTGACCACGGCGTCGGTCGCGAGGCGCCAGAGCCGCGCGTCGCGATCGCCGCGCCGGGCCTCGTGCCCGAGCTGCAGGTGCAGCAGCTGCTGCGCGATGTAGAAGCAGCGGCTCTCCGGCGTATAGTAGCGCAGCAGTCTGCCGTTGTAGGCGATGGCCCTCCCGTCGTTGCCCACGGGGCGGACGGAGGGCGTTTCAAAGAATTCGAGCATCCGGATGCGCTCGGTCCACTGGGGATAGTGCTCGGCGAGCCGGTCGCAGATCTCCGAAAAGTCCGTGACGGCGCTGCGCGGCGCGGCGCCGCCCGTCGGGTAGGCGTGTTTCATCGCGTTTCTCCTGATCTGGGAGGATGGGGCTTTTTCTTCAGTATAGCGAATCTTCCGCCGCTTGTAAAGCACAACCGGACGCGGAGAAAAAATGCGGCGCGCTCTTGCCTTTTGCTCCGAAAATTGGTATGATGGCTCCGCCGCCGGTCTGCGGCGCGCATCATCCTTCTGAGGAGGCCCCTATGCTTGTTCCCGTTTTACTGTTTCTGCTCGGTTTTGTGCTGCTGATCAAGGGCGGCGACTGGTTCGTCGACGGCTCGGTCGGCCTGGCGCACCGCTTCCATCTGTCCGAGCTGCTGATCGGCGCGACGGTCGTGTCCATCGGCACGACGCTGCCGGAGGTCATGGTATCCTCGCAGGCCGCCATCCTCGGCAACAGCGGCATCTCCTACGGCAACGCCGTCGGCTCGGTGATCTGCAACACCTCGCTGATCGCGGCGCTGACGATCGCCATCCGCCCGACGACGGTGAAGCGCTGGAATCTGATCATCCCGGTGCTCTCGTTTTTTGCGGCCGCGGCCTTTTATGCCGTCCTGGCCTACGGCGTCGGAAGCTTTCCCCGCTGGAGCGGCCTTGTGCTGCTCGCACTGTTCGTCTGCTATCTGACCGTCACCGTCATCCAGATGAAAAAGAATCCGGAGCAGACGGAAGGGGACGGGGAGGAAGAGATCAAAAGCCGCAAGCTCTGGCAGGAGCTGCTGATGCTCTTCGCCGGCGCCGCGGCCATAGGCGTCGGCGCGAGGCTCCTCGTCAACAACGGCACCAAGATCGCGGAGGCGCTCGGCGTGCCCGATTCCGTCATCGGGCTGACCATGGTGGCGCTCGGCACCTCGCTGCCAGAGCTCGTCACGGCGATCACCGCCCTCGTCAAGGGGCGCAGTGCCCTGTCCGTCGGCAACATCATCGGCGCGAACATCTTCAATATCGTGCTGGTGTCCGGCATGGCGATCACGATCCGGCCCTTCGACCTGCCCGCGGAAAAGACTCTCGCCGGGATGAACGCATCGCTGCTGGTCGACTTGCCGCTGATGTTCGCCGTGATGGCGCTGCTCTGCCTGCCCTCGCTGGCGCGCGGGAGGCTGCGCCGCTGGCAGGGGATCGTCCTGCTCGGCCTCTACGCCGCCTTCACCGCCTTCCAGTTCTTCTTCTGAAATTTCTTTTTTCGGCGAAAGACCGGGTTTCCGGTCTTTCGCCTTTTCCGTCTGCGGCGGCTGTGCATAAGCATGCAAGCGCGCGGCGAAAGAGAGGCGCTTTCCGCCTCTTTTCCGGCCGGGAGCGCATAAGCATCCAGCACCCGCCGGAGAGGCAGAAAAGCAGAAATTCTCTGTACAAAATGAATAGAGCGTGCTATAATATTTAAGCCATAATCGGCGATTATGCCTACACGCGCCGCCTGCGGCGGCAAACGATAAGAAGCAAAGAGTTTTGGAGGGATTGAAGTTGAAAGTTCTGCTTTCCGGCAACGAAGCGATCGCCCGCGGCGCCTACGAGGCGGGCGTGAAGGTCTGCTCCGCCTATCCCGGCACCCCCAGCACCGAGATCTTTGAAGAGCTTCCCAAATTCAAGGGAGACGTCTACTGCGAATGGGCCCCCAACGAGAAGGTCGCGACCGAGTTCGCCTACGGCGCGTCCGTTGCGGGCGTGCGCAGCCTCACGGCCATGAAGCACGTCGGCCTCAACGTCGCGGCTGACCCGATGTTCACCGCCGCCTACGACGGCGTGACCGGCGGCTTCGTCATCGTCACGGCCGACGATCCCAGCATGCACTCCTCGCAGAACGAGCAGGATAACCGCCACTACGCCAAATTTGCCAAAATCGCGCTGATCGAGCCCTCGGATTCCCAGGAATGCAAGGACTTCATGAAGGAGGCCTACCGGATCTCCGAGGCATACGACATGCCAGTGCTCTTCCGCACGACCACCCGCGTGTCCCACTCCAAGAGCCTCGTCGAGCTCGGCGAGCGCGAGGAGATCGAGCCGATCCCCTATAAAAAGAACATCCGCAAGAACGTCTGCATCCCGGCGCACGCCTATCTCAACCATGCCAAGGTGGAGAAGAACCTGGCCGCGCTCGAGGAATATGCCAACCGCTGCCCGCTCAACCGCGTCGAGAAGGGCGACGGCGAGGTCGGCGTCATCACCGCCTCCATCGCCTACCAGTACGCGAAGGAGGTCTTCCCCGAGGGAACAAGCTTCCTGAAGCTGGGCCTGACGAACCCGCTGCCGATGGATCTGATCCGCGAATTCGCCGCCTCCGTCAAGACCCTCTACGTCGTCGAAGAGCTGGAGGGCTTCATGGAGCAGCAGATCAAGGCGGCAGGCATCCCCTGCATCGGCAAGGAAAAGATCAGCAACATGTACGAGCTCAATCCCCAGCGCCTGCGCCAGATGATCTTCGGCGTCGAGCCCGAGATCAAGGAGCTGCCGGTCAAGCCGGTGCCCCGTCCGCCCGCCCTCTGCCCCGGCTGCCCGCACCGCGGCTTCTTCTACACGATGAGCCGCCATAAGAACGCCATCGTCACCGGCGACATCGGCTGCTATTCCCTCGGCGCGGCGGCGCCCCTGAACGCGACGGACACCTGCGTCTGCATGGGCGGCGGCTTCTCGATGGGCGCGGGCATGGCCAAGACCTTCGAGGTGCTCGGCCGGAAGAAAAAGGTCTTCGGCGTCGTTGGCGACTCCACCTTCTTCCACAGCGGCATGACCGGCGCGGCCGAGATCATCTACAACAAGGCCAGCGTCGTCCCCGTCGTGCTGGATAACCATATCACCGGCATGACCGGCCATCAGGACAACCCCGGCAGCGGCTACACCCTGCTCGGGGAGGTGGCCGCGGCCATCGACATCGAAAAGGTCCTCCGCGGCCTCGGCTATGAGAAGGTCCTCATCGTCGACCCGCAGGATCTCAAGGCCATGGACGCCGCCGTCAAAGAGGCGGAGGAGAGCGAGGTCCCGGCCGCGATCATCTGCCGCCGTCCCTGCCTGCTCATCAAGCGCATCCGCCACGAGGCCGCCCTCTGCGTCGTCGATACCGACAAGTGCATCGGCTGCAAGATGTGCCAGCGGGTCGGCTGCCCGGCGCTGAGCATCGTCAACAAGAAGTCCAGCATCGATCCCATCCAGTGCGTGGGCTGCACGGTCTGCGCGCAGGTCTGCCCGGTGGGCGCGATCAGCCGGAAGGAGAAGTGAGCCATGAAGAAAAGTGTGA
The DNA here is from genome assembly GCA_017552325.1 of Oscillospiraceae bacterium. Classification (GTDB taxonomy): domain Bacteria; phylum Bacillota; class Clostridia; order Oscillospirales; family Oscillospiraceae; genus Limivicinus. The sequence continues at coordinate 19,686 of JAFZQE010000059.1, read as the reverse complement.
TTCTGGTCGGCGTCGGCGGTCAGGGCGCCATCCTGACGGCGAAGATCCTGATCAACGGCGTGATGAAAAAGGGCTACGACGTCAAGATGTCCGAGGTCCACGGCATGAGCCAGCGCGGCGGCAGCGTCTCCACGCAGGTCCATTTCGGCGACAAGGTCTATTCGCCGGTCATCGGCAAGGGCGAGGCGGACATCCTCGTGGCCTATGAGAAGATGGAGGCCGTGCGCTACGCCGAGTACCTCAAGCCGGACGGCGTCGCCATCATCAACGACTACGCCATGCCCTCCGCCGCCACCGCGGCCGGGCTCTGCGAATATCCCGAGGGCTGCATCGAGGCCATGCAGGCCAACTTCGAGTGCCATGTGCTGAAGGCCTCCGACATCGCGATGAAGCTCGGCAGCGCCAAGTGCATGAACGTCGTGCTCTTCGGCGCGATGACGAAGGTCATCGGCCTGGACGACATCGACTGGGAGAGCGTCATCCGCGAGACCGTGCCACCGAAATTCATCGATCTGAACCTGCGCGCCTACGAAGCCGGCCGGGAGGCCGTTCTGTGATGGGCGTCTACGAGGAATACCGCGCCAAGCTCCGCACGCCGGACGAGGCCGTCAGGCTGGTCAAAAGCGGCGACTGGGTGGATTACTCCAGCAACGTCTGCTTCCCGACCCTGCTGGACGCTGCCCTGGCCAAACGCCGGGACGAGCTGTGGGACGTGAAGTTCCGCGGCAACCTGATGCTCGGCCCCGTTCAGGTCGTTGAGGCCGACCCGAGCCGCGAGCACTTCTTCTACAACACCTGGCACTGCTCGGGCTACGAACGGAAGCTCTGCGACCGGGGCCTGTGCAACTTCATCCCGATGGTCTTCCGCAACCTCGGCTGGTACTATACCAACTTCCTGACCGTCAATGTCGCGATGATGGCGGTCGCGCCGATGGACAGGCACGGATACTTCAACTTCTCCTGCGCGACCGGCGTGGCAAAGGCCATCATGGACAAGGCCGACCTCGTGATCCTCGAGGTCAACGAGCATCTGCCCCGCATCTGCGGCGGCTTTGACGAGTGCATCCACATCTCCGAGGTCGACTGCGTGGTGGAGGGGGAGCATTCCCCGCTGCCGGAGTTCCCGATCGCCGAGGCGACGGAGGAGGACAAGGCGATCGCGGGCTTCATCGTGCCGCACATCGCCGACGGAGCGACGCTGCAGCTCGGCATCGGCACGATGCCAAACGTCGTCGGCGCGATGATCTCCGAGTCCGACCTGAAGGATCTCGGCATGCACACCGAGCTCTGCGGCGACGCCTACCTGCGCATGTTCGAGGCCGGAAAGCTGACGAACAGGCGCAAGACCTTCCAGAAGGGCAAGGGCGTGACCGGCCTGCTTTTCGGCTCCCGCGCGCTGTACGACTGGGCGGACGAAAACCCCGGCCTTGCCATCGAGCCGCTGTCCTTCGTCAACGACCCCGCCGTCATCGCTAGGCACGACGACATGATCTCCATCAACAGCTGCATCTCGGTCGACCTCTACGGCCAGATCTGCGCGGAGACGGCCGGCCTGCGGCAGATCAGCGGCACCGGCGGCCAGCTCGATTATCTGACGGGCGCCGCCATGTCGAAGGGCGGCAAGGCCTTCATCTGCATGACCTCGTCCTTCGTGGACAAAAAAGGCGTGAGGCATTCCCGCGTGTTGCCGCGCTTCGACGGAGACATCGTCACCGACCCGCGCAGCCAGGCCTTCTGGCTGGTCACCGAGTACGGCGCGGAAAACCTCGCCGGCCGCACGACCTGGGAACGGGCGGAGAAGCTGATCTCCCTCGCGCACCCGGACTTCCGCGACGAGCTGATCGCCGCGGCCGAAGCGCAGAAGATCTGGCGCCGCTCCAACAAACGATGAGTATCAGGGAGGAACATCATGGTCAATGAAAGCATGCTGAAGCTCGGCACCAACCGCTCCTGCATCCGCGAGCTGTTCGAGTACGGGCTCCGCCAGGCGGCGATCGTCGGCAAGGAGAACGTCTTCGACTACTCCCTCGGCAATCCCTCGATCCCCGCGCCGCCGGAGGTCAACGAGACCCTCGTCGATATCGTCCGGAACACCGACAGCCTGGCCGTCCACGGCTACACCCCGGCGCCCGGCCTGCCCGCCGCGCGGGAAGCCATTGCGGCGGAGCTGAGCGAGCGCTACGGCGTCAGGATCCGCGGCGCGAACATCTTCCTCACCTGCGGCGCGGCCCCGGCCCTGATTGCGGTCATCCGCGCGCTGAACATGGGCGGGAGCGAGATCGTCGCCATCGCGCCCTTCTTCCCGGAGTACCGGCCCTTTGCCGAATCCAACGGCGCGAAGCTCGTGGTCGTCCCGGCGGACGTCCCCAGTTTCCAGATCAACTGGCCCGAGCTGGAGGCGCGCCTGAACGAGCGCACCCAGGCCGTTATCGTCAACACGCCCAACAACCCATCCGGCGTGATCTACACGCGCGAAACGCTCGAGCGTCTGGCCGCGCTGCTGGAGAAAAAGAGCGCCGAGGTCGGCCATCCGATCTTCCTCATCGCCGACGAGCCCTACCGTGAGCTGGCCTACGACGGGGCGGAGGTGCCCTTCATCCCGACGGTCTATCCCAACACGATCGTCTGCTACTCCTACTCGAAGTCCCTCTCTCTGCCCGGCGAGCGCATCGGCTATATCTGCGTGCCTGACTGGGTGGAGGACAGCGCGACGGTCTTCGCGGCGATCGCCGGCGCGGCCCGCGCCTCGGGGCACGTCTGCGCGCCAGCGCTGCAGCAGCGCGTGGTGGCGCTCTGCGCGCATTCCCGGCCAAACGTCCGGGCCTACGACGAAAACCGCGCCCTGCTCTACGAGCAGCTCAGCGCCTTCGGCTATGACTGCGTCAAGCCCAACGGGGCCTTCTACATGTTCGTCAAGGCGCCGGGCGGCGATTCCCAGGCCTTTTCGGACCGGGCGAAGGAGAAGAATCTCCTGATCGTCCCGGGCGGCGACTTCGGCGTGCCGGAGTACTTCCGCATCTGCACCTGCGTCTCGAAGGACATGATCCTCCGCAGCCTTCCCGCCTTCAAGGCCCTGATCGAGGAGTAGGGTTTAGTTTTTAGATTATAGTTTTTAGTTTTTAGCAGATAGATGAAACCCGCCCGGGAGATTTCTCCCGGGCGGGTTTGTGCTGCTGCGGACAGGATCCCTTCACCGAGAGTTTTTTCGTCTTCCGCGTTCCCATTTTCGCCGCGATATGCTATACTCATGTTCAGAAAGACACCGGGGACGGGATCCGTATGGCAACGGACGGGGAGGACTTATGATCAGCATCGAGGAATACAGCAGGATTGTGTCGGAGCTGATGGACGAGCTGCCGGAGGAGTTTTTCCGGGAGCTCAGCGGCGGCGTGATCGTATCGGAGACGACGGCGGTCCCGGACTATGCCCGGGGCGACGACATCTATACGATGGGGCAGTATCAGTTCAGCGCCGGCATACGGCAGATCGTCATGTACAAGGGCTCCTTCGACCGCGTCTATCCGGGGGCTTCTGCGGCGGAGGCAAAGAAGCGGCTTCGCGGCATTCTGCGCCACGAGTTCCGCCATCACCTGGAATACCTGGCCGGCGTCCGCAATTCCTCCTCGCTCGAGGCCGAGGACGAGCGGGAAAAGCAGGCCTATCTCGCCCGCTACGGGGAGTAGCCGCCGCCGCAGGCGCAGCAAGGGGCTGAAAAAACGGGGACGAACGGCAGGCTCAGCCTTTCCTTTTTCCCCGGGATGTGCTATGCTGTAATCAAAGCTCAGGGTGGAGGAGACAAATGCGATGAAGAATAAACTGACCGGAAATCAGGACGAGCGAGAAAAAGCGAGAGAGCTGACGCCCGCAGAGCAGCGGAGGCTGCAGGCGTTTGAAACGCTGTCCGAGACGATGATCGGGCAGGGCTTTCGTCGGGCGGAGCTGACCGTCAGCATCGTGAGGGCCAACTTTTTTGCCGCTGTCCTGATGATTCCGCTGATGATTCTTGGCTTCGGACTGTTTATATTGAAAAACAGAGGATTTGTCCTCAACATGAGGCCGACGGGGCTGTTGCTGTTTCTGGTCGTCATGTTCGCCATGATCGTTGTGCACGAGCTGATTCACGGGCTGAGCTGGGCCGTATTTGCGGAACATTACTGGAAGGATATCGAGTTCGGCTTCATGAAGCAGTATCTGACGCCCTACTGCTGCTGCGGCGTGCCGCTGTCCAAGGGGCAGTACATTTTCGGAGCGCTGATGCCGCTGATCGTTCTGGGTGTTTTTCCGATGATTGCCGGTATCCTCACGGGTTCCATGCCGGTGCTGTTTCTGGGGATCATCCTGGCGGACGGCGCGGCGGGGGATATCCTGATCGTGTGGAAGATCCTGAGCTATCGCAGCGAGGCCGAGCAGCTGGTATACATCGACCATCCGACGCAGGCCGGCGGCGTCATTTTTGAGAAATAATCGTCCGCCGCCTGCGGGTAAAGCTACAGACACAGAAAGGAAACCGGAACCATGAACATTTACGTTGCCTTTTCGCTCTTTTCACTGATGATCCTGCTCTACTGGGTCATCACGGAGCTGTTCACGATCATTTTCCGCTTTACCGGCCTGCCGGATGAAAAGGCGCGCTTTCAGGTCATCTCGCTGCTGACCGGCTGCGGCTTCACCACCCGCGAGAGCGAAATGATCCTGACCACCCGGCCGCGCCGGAGACTGGCGCGGATCACGATGCTCTTCGGCTACGTGTTCAACATCACGATCGTTTCGGCCTTCGTCAACGTCTTCCTTTCGCTGAAGGCGCCGCAGATCGGCAGCTATCTTCCCGCGGTGCTGATCCCGCTTGTCGTGGTGTCGATCATCTTCGTGTTCATCCGGGTCCCGGCAGTCCGCGCCTGGGGCGACCGGCAGCTGGAGCACCTGGCCGACCGCGTGGTACGCGGCGAAGGGGGCAACACGGTCATGGCGCTGGACAACATCGGCAAGGGTACGATCGCGCTCGTAACGCTCAAGAACATCCCGGAGGAGTATTTCGGCATCCCGCTCTCCAGACTCGGCCTGCGCGCGGAGACCGGCATCCTTGTCATGCTGGTCGAGACGAAAGACGGAAAGACCGAGCCCGCCGGGGCGGACACGGTTTTTCAGGTGGGGGACAAGCTGACCGTGTACGGCGACTATCCCACCATCTGCCGGACCTTCCACGCCCGTGAGCGCTTTGAGGAATAAGGAGCGGGACCTGTCCCTCCAGTCTGCAAAAAAACACCCTGATGTGCCTTCCAAGGCGCATCAGGGTGTTTTTCGCGTGTTTCAGAGCTTTGCCAGCAGACCCTCGATCAGCGCGTTGACCGTTTCCGGCGCGTCGGTGTTGGAATTGTGCCCGGCGTTCGGGATCCACTCGAGCGGGATCCCCGTCTTTTTGTGCCAGGCCTTGCTGTATCGGATGCAGGAACCGGCCCGGTCCTTTTCGCCGCAGATCAGCAGGGCGGGGCATTTGATCTCATACGGCAGATCGGCCTCCATCGCCTCGGCCAGCATCCGGAAGCCGTGGCCGGAGAGCTTCGCGTAGCGAGCCTGGTCGCCGTCATAGACCATCATCATCTCGCGCATGAGCTTCTGCCCGTATTCCGTCGTCGCCACGCCGGTCGTGCCGGTTTTCAGCAGCGACTGCCAGGGGTAATGCTTGTAGACCGGCTCCATCTTTTTCAGAAGCCAGATCTCGGCTGCGGTCACATACTCGCGCTGCAGCGGCGCAGAGTCGATGGAAATAAAGCCGCTCAGCCTGTCCGGAAAGAGCTGAGCGAACATCTGCCCGACATAGCCGCCCATGGACTGGCCGACGATGACCGGACGGTCAAAGCCCTCGCGCCGCAGGATCTCCTCCAGCCAGCGGGCCTTGTCCGCCAGGCGGAAATCCAGCTCGAAGGGCCAGGAGGCCGCGTGCCCCGGCGCGTCCCAGACGAACAGAGGGACTTTCCCCTCAAAGTATTCGACCTGTTTGTTAAACAGGCGGTGATCCGCCGTCAGTCCCGGCAGGAACACCAGCTGCGGCGCGGCCTGCGCCGCCTCCGCGCCGATCCAGTAATGGATCGTCCCGCGCCCGGTCTCATAAGTCTTTTCCAGCATGGTTTTCTCCTTCCCGCGCTTCTTTCAGGCTCGCGTATGTCTCCTCCGCCTGTTCGTAGTATTTTTCAATGCCGCCGTAGCCGCCGATCCGCCTGTTCTCCCGGGTTTTCCGGATGAAGCTCGCCAGGCGCTTTTCAAACTCCGCGGGGCGCTTTCTGGCGGCGTCGATGTAGGCCACGCGGATCCTTCGGTAGGGCTCCGGAAAAGCGAGATAGTTCTCCCATGCGGCGGGATCCCGACGGATCGCGTCGAGGATATCCGCCGGAAAGACGAAGGGGGCGCGGATGATATCCAGGACCGAGCCCCGGACCTTCGGATGGATCAGGCCCAGCTCGTCCATCCGAATCAGACGTTCGATATTGGGCCGCGAGTAGGAGCTGCCCTTTCTCCGCGGCGTAAAGCGGCGGATATGGTGCGTTTCGTCCAGCGATCCGGCCTGGCCGTCGATCCAGCCGAAGCAGAGCGCCTCCTCCACGGCGTCGTTGTAGGACACGCCGGGCTCTCCGGACTCCTTCGTCGGGAAGACGAACCAGATCTCGGCGCGGTCCTCAAAATGCTCGGCAAGCCAGCGCCGCCATTCCTGCCGGTCGCTGCAGCGCAGGATCTCAGTAGCGGTCATCCCTGACCTCCGCCGTCAGACGGCATTCCTTTCCCTGACAAGCGGAAAAGTCCGCCGCCCTTTTCGTTCCGCCGTCCCTCGGCAGCTCGAGCCGCATGAGGACCAGCTCCTGCCATTTCCCGGCCCTGTTCCGGAAGCCGCGGGGATTCCGGCCGTACTCGACGAAGCCGTACTTTTCATACAGATGCAGCGCGGCCGCGTTTTCCGAGACCGCCTCCAGCTCAAGCTGCAGATAGCCCGCTTCCTCCGCGCAGTCGATGCAGGCCGCGGTCAGCGCGCGGCCGATCCCGAGCCCCCAGTAATCCCGCAGCACCGAGATGCCGAATTCCGCCCGGTGCCTCGTTTTGTCGCGGTCCCGGAGCAGACCGATGCCCGCGCTGCCCGCCAGCTTCCCGTCGACGACGGCCAGGATCTCGATGTCCGCCGCGCTCTCCGCCCCGGCGGCGAGCCGGGCGGCCACCTTTTCCGGCGCGTGCTCGGTCTCGTCCGGGTAGGTCGTCAGATAGTCGGTCTCCCCGTGGCAAACCAGAAAGTATTCGAGAAAGGCCTCCGCGTCCGCGGCCTCGGCATGGCGCAGGACGCAGGTCTGTCCGTTTTTCAGTTGTACCGTTTTATGAAAATGCATGGCTTGTTCTCCGAAAATCAGGATATGTCCGCTCTGCCGGGCGCCGTTCTCCCGCGGACGAAGAGCAGATACCGCAGCCCGTACCAGAGTGCGGTGACGATGAGCGCTGTGAGAGCATAGGCGAGAAGGTAGCCGCCGTATCCGCCGCGTACCCAGGCGCCGAGGAAGGGGGAGTCCGCGCTCGGCCCCGCCATGAACCAGTAGTTGGTGCCGGTCGCCCGGTCGAAGAAGACCATCACAAGTGCGCCGAGGCCCATGAAGAGCGCCGAAGCCCGCAGGTCGCGCAGGAAGAGCCCGCGCGGCGCCTCCGCCTCCGCGATGTGCATGAGCAGCGAGGCCCCGTAGACCAGGATGAGGCCGTGCGACAGAAAGCCGCAGATGCTCATGTAGTTCCAGAAGGGATAGACCAGCCAGTCCGGAAAGAGCAGGGCGGCCAGCGTGCCGGGAACGCCCGGATGAAAGAGCGCCGCGCCGAGGAAGCGGTGAAGCCCGGCGGCAAAGGAGCCGGGGCGCGCGGCGTTCGTCCAGGCGTGGAGCGGGGCGAAGGAGTACATGAGGCTGCAGACATGGATCGGCAGCGTGTACAGGCTGAAATGCCCGAGCAGCGCGGTGATCCCATATTCGCAGAGCCCGAAGAAAAAGATGCACGAACCCAGGACGCGGTCGGCGGTTTTTCTGCGCTCCGCGCTCAGCCTTCTGTAAAAAACCGCATAGCCGGCCGTGAGCGCCAGAAAGACGGCGAGGTAGGCCAGATGCGCTGCGCAGAAAGGCTCGCTTCCGACGCCCTCCGGCAGCTCCTCCTCATGAAGCCAGAACATAAAACCCCTTCCCGTCTCATCATTTCATCAAAAGAATAGCACAATCCCCGCCCAAAGGCAAGGCGAAGACAGACATGCAACGCCGACTGGCCCGGAAAATATCGATTGAAAACAATCGAATGCTGTGGTATGCTCATATTATACCGAAAGGATGCCTGCGGGAAGGGCGCGGACACGCTTCCGGCCCGCGGAAAACTGCCGTCAGCTTACGGAAAAGGAGGAACGGACATGGAATTTAAACAGCTTGTCAGGGAGCGCTATTCCTGCAAGAAGTACAGCGAGTGCCCGGTGGAGGAGGAGAAGCTCCGGGCGATCCTTGAGGCCGGACGCCTGGCGCCCACCGCGAAGAACCTGCAGGAGCAGCACATTTACGTCGCCCGCTCCGCGGAGGCGCTGAGCAGCATCGACGCGGCCACGCCCTGCCGCTACGGCGCGGGCACGGTCCTCGTCGTCGCCTACGACAAAGAGAACGTCTTCACCTATCCCGGCGGGAAGCGGGACTCCGGCGCGGAGGACGCCGCCATCGTGGCGACGCACATGATCCTGGCCGCCGCGAACGAGGGCGTGGACAGCTGCTGGATCAACTTTTTCGATCCGGAGAAGCTGGCGAAGGCGCTCGGCCTGCCCGAGCGGGAGGAGATCCTGATGCTGATGGATCTGGGCTATGCCGCGCCCGGCGCGGGGCCGCTCCCGAATCACAGCAACCGGAAAGCGCTGGAGGAGACGGTCTCCTTCCTGTAAGGAGGGCGGCCTGCAGCAGCGTCACAATACCGTAAGGAGTTAAGAACATGAACAAATCGAAAGTATTTTTCACCGACTTCCACGCGAAGCCGAGCGAGACTCTGCCCCAGAAGCTGCACCGCCTGATGAAGCGCGCGGGCTTCGAGGACATCGACTTTACCGACCGCTACGCCGCGATCAAGATCCACTTCGGCGAGCTGGGGAACCTCGCCTACCTGCGCCCGCAGTACGCGAGGGTCGTCGCAGACTATGTGCGCGAGCTCGGCGGCAGGGTCTTCCTCACCGACTGCAACACCCTCTACGTCGGTAGCCGCAAGAACGCCCTCGACCACATGGACACGGCCTATCTCAACGGCTTCTCCCCGCTGCAGACCGGCTGCCACGTGATCATCGCCGACGGCCTCAAGGGCAGCGACGAGGCCCTCGTGCCGATCGATCTGCCGCTCGTCAAGGAGGCCAAGATCGGCCGGGCCATCATGGACGCGGACGTCGTGATCTCGCTGAGCCATTTCAAGGGCCACGAGGAGGCCGGCTTCGGCGGCGCGCTGAAGAACCTCGGCATGGGCAGCGGCTCCCGCGCAGGCAAGATGGAGCAGCACTGGGAGGGCAAGCCCGTCGTGGATCCCGAGCTCTGCGTCGGCTGCGGCTCCTGCGTGCGCATCTGCGCGCACGGCGGCCCCTCGGTCGTGAACGGGAAGGCAAGCATCGACCACGACAAGTGCGTCGGCTGCGGCCGCTGCCTCGCGATCTGCCCCAAGGACGCCATCGAGCCGAGCGTATCGAACTCCACGGCCATCCTCTCCTGCAAGATCGCCGAGTACGCCTATGCGGTGGTGAAGGATCGCCCGGCCTTCCACATCTCGCTGATCTGCGACGTCTCGCCCTTCTGCGACTGCCACGCCGAAAACGACGTCCCGATCATCCCCGACGTCGGCATGCTGGCCTCCTTCGACCCGGTCGCGCTGGACCAGGCCTGCGTCGACCTCTGCAACAAGCAGCCCGTCTGCGCGGGCAGCCGCCTCGACCGCCACATCAAGAGCTTCTGGGACGACGATCCCAACCACGAGTACTTCCACCTCAACCACCCGGACGCCGAGTGGGAGGCGGGCCTGATCCACGCCGAGGAGATCGGCCTCGGGACCAGACAGTACGAGCTGGTCAAGATCTGAGAATCTGCTTATAAAAAAAGACACGACCGCCGGTCGTGTCTTTTTTATGTTTTGCGGCTTCAGACAAGGAAGCGCAGACTCAGAGCGATCAGCAGCTGGCCGATATAGTACAGGCTGATGTTGGTCACGCGCAGGCTGCGTCTGGTCTCTGGGCCGAAGGTGTTCAGGATCAGGACGACGTCGCTGACCAGGAAGAACGCAGCGCCGGCGGCGAAGAGGCCGGTGAAGGCGGAGGGCGCGGCAAAGAGGTTGCCGAAGGCGACGCAGTTGAGCAGCATGATCGCGCCGATGTAGAACACGCCGAAGATCTTGAAGGCGGGCTTCGCGCTGATCTGTTTGAACAGCCAGATCATCAGCAGCGTTGTGAGTACGGCGGCGACGGCGAAGCAGAGGATCCAATTGGGGGACATGGGTAGCACCGCGGCCAGGTACAGGATGTGTCCGCTCAGGAACACCAGGATCCCGACCAGGAAGATCAGCTGCCCCTTCTCCTTGAACACCATGCGGAGATTCAGCAGCACGTCGGCGACGCAGCCGAGCACCAGGCCGATCACGACGAGCCTGGCCGGATGGCTGCCGGGGCTGCAGATCAGACCGAGGACGACGAAGCACAGCGAGGCCAGCCCCTTCACGATGACCGCGGACACATAGTTTTCCTTGCCCTCCTGGTACAGGAACAGGGCGGCGAGGACAAGACACAGCAGGATAACGGGAATCATGATCGGAAAACCCCTTTCTTGACCGGAAACGATCGCTTGTATCCAATATATCGCCGATCCGCAGAATTGTCAATTCGCCTTTCGCCCGGATCGCCGGGTGAAAACAGTTGACGAAAAAGCGCGGAGAGAATAAAATACAAACAAGCTAAATCATAAAAGAAAGGGCGTGATCCCATGGCGGGACCCGGACGGGGCTTCGGCCCCCGCGGTTTTCTGACCGAGGAGGAGAAACAGAACATGCCCCAGGTGAACGCCGCGCTCATCAAGCGCATCCTGGGCTATCTGAAACCCTACTGGCCGCAGTTCCTGCTGGTGTTCGTGACGATCCTGCTGTCGGCGGTGGTGGGTCTGTTCCCCAGCATCATCACCGGCCGGATCGTGGACGAGGCGCTGGGCGAGAACATGGCGCTGCTCGTGAAGCTTCTGATCCTGGCCTTCATCACGCTGACGGGCTCGCAGGTGATCTCCGTGCTGGAGAGCTACATCAACGCCTGGATCTCCCAGCGCATCATCTTCGACATGAAGAACCAGATGTACGATCATCTGCAGCACATGCCGCACGCCTTCTTCACCTCGGAGAAGCAGGGCGACATCATCACCCGCATGAACACCGACATCTCCGGCGTCAGCTCCGTCATCTCCGGGACCCTGTCGAGCATCGTGTCGAACATCGCCACCGTGGTGACGACGCTGGTGGCCCTGTTCACGATGAGCTGGAAGCTTGCGCTCGTGGGCATCGTCGTGATCCCGCTGCTGATCCTGCCGACCAAGAGCGTCGGCAAGAAGCGCTATCAGATCTTGACCGACGCCCAGGCCAAGAACGACGAGATGAACCAGCTCATCAACGAGAACCTCTCCGTCTCCGGCTCGCTGCTGGTCAAGCTCTTCACCCGCGAGGAGAAGGAGTACGAGCGCTTTGTCGGCGTGAACGAGGAGGTCACGAAGCTGTCGCTGAAGGAACAGAACAGCGGCCGCTGGTTCCGCGTGATGATGGGCATGTTCACCCAGCTCGGCCCGCTGCTGATCTACTTCGCGGGCGGCTGGTTCCTGATCGCGAAGAGCGATCCGACGCTGACCATCGGTACCGTCACGGCCACGGTCTCGCTCATCAACCGCCTCTACCGCCCGGTGGAGAGCCTGCTGAACATCCACGTGGACTTTACCCGCTCGCTGGCGCTCTTCACCCGCATTTTCGACTACTTTGACATGCCCAATCCCATTCAGTCCCCGGAGAACGGCCTGAAGCCCGACGTGACGGACGCGGAGGTCGTCTACGAGCACGTCTCCTTCTCCTACGACCCGGCCAAGCCCCTGCTGACCGACATCAACTTTACCGTGCCCGGCGGGAAGATGTACGCGATCGTCGGCCCCTCCGGCTCCGGCAAAAGCACGGTGGTCAATCTGATCCCGCGGCTCTACGACGTGCTGGGCGGCCGCGTGACCGTGGCCGGCACGGACGTGCGGGACTTCGACCTCGAGTACCTGCGGCAGCAGATCGGCGTCGTGACCCAGGACAGCTACCTCTTCAACGGCACGATCCGCGAAAATCTGCTCTACGCCAAGGAAAACGCCACGCCCGAGGAGATCGAGGCGGCCTGCTGGATCGCCAACCTCAGCGACTTCATCGCCAATCAGCCGGAAGGGCTGGAGACCGTCGTGGGCAACCGCGGTCTGAAGCTCTCCGGCGGCGAGAAGCAGCGCCTGTCCATCGCCCGCGTCATCCTGAAGGACCCGAAGATCCTGATCCTTGACGAGGCCACCTCGGCGCTCGACTCGATCACCGAGAACGCGATCCAGGAGGCGCTGGAGGCGCTGATGGAGGGCCGCACCAGCATCGTCATCGCGCACCGGCTCTCGACCATTCTCAAGGCCGACCGCATCCTCGTCGTCAAGGACGGCGTGATCGCCGAGGCAGGCACCCACGACGAGCTGCTGCAGAAGGGCGGGGTCTACCGCGAGCTCTACGAGACGCAATTCCGCCAGATCCTCGACCGCGAGGGCAAAAGCTGAGCGAGAAAGCGACGCGGCCGATGAGATTATGTGCGCAATAGCAGATTGACCGGGGAGACCAGCCGCTTCCGGCCCCTCCGGCGGACGGCGCAATCATTTTATACAATCAGGTTCTGCGGAGGAAAGAGAAAATGAAAAAGCTCGTCGGGATACTGCTGTTGGCATGGCTCCTTGTGCTGACCGCATCCCTTCTGTGCTCCTGCTCGCTGACCGAACATTACGAAGCGCACGGCTTCGGCGATTACCGGTTTTCCGGCACGGATACCGGCTACAATTCGGCCTCTGAAATGGACTATTTCGGCGACCTCTCGCCGCTTAAGGACGATTTCCCATGCCTCGAATGTGATTATTTCTTTAGCTCCGAAGAGGGCCCGACCTACTATAACGAGCTGGAACGCACTCTGTATTTCTTTGTTTATTCCGAAGAGGACTATCCGGCGGCAAAAGCCTGGTGTACGGAACACTGCGAATACCTCGGCGATGAAGCGGCGGAAGAATATAAAGCTAATCTGTTCTACGATTATTACGGGACCCGGGATAAGGATAAGTACTATCACGGCGACGACTACCCGAAAGCCTTCAAGCGGGTCGTCTTTCATGATGAAAAGCACGTCATCGCCTTTATGGGAATCTCCGCCACCGACCGACGGGCGGAAGAACTGGAAGAAGCCCTTGCCGATTGGGGGCTGTTTCTCAACAGATATTATTCCGACTGGTATTCCTTCGAGTGATCGGATCCCGTTTGAAGAAACCGTTGCTTTGGAGACGACCATGACCGACATGCTGCCGGAAGGCTGTGGCATCGACGCCCGTGGCTGTTCGACGTGTTGAAAGCATAAACCAAACCGTTTCACAGGGTCGCCGTGATCGCCGAGGCAGGCACCCACGACGAGCTGCTGCAGAAGGGCGGGGTCTACCGCGAGCTCTACGAGACCCAGTTCCGCCAGATCCTCGACCGCGAGGGCAAAAGCTGAAAATGAAAGTCTGAACACAGACGGAAAAGAGGGAAGCCGTGAACATGCGCAGAATCGGAACGATCGTACTTTGCGCGCTTGCCGCGCTGGCGCTGCTCTTCGCCTTTACGGCGGGCAACCGGGAGCAGCCGACGCCGCCTCCCGGCGCCAACAACGACAATTTCATCACGCTTTTCACCGACCTGGTGAACGCCTACGAGACGCCGACGGAGGGCGACGCGCAGCGGATCACGGCCGATCTCAAGGCGATCCGCGAGACCGACAGACGGGACTATGACACGGCGAAGGCGATCGCCGACCACTGGCAGAAGGTCTATCTGAACCCGGAATATACCCTGTATCTCTATCACGGCGGCGGCACGGCGCCCGAACTGGCCGAGGCGGGGATCCCGAACAGCCGGAGTCACGCGATCGTCGTCCTCGGCTACGAGCTGAAGAACGGGCAGATGCAGCCGGAGCTGGAGGGCCGCTGCGAGGCGGCCGCGGCCATGGCGCGAAGCTTCCCGGAGACGATCCTCGTCTGCTCCGGCGGCGCAACCGGGGACAACAACCCGGACAAAAACACCGAGGCCGGACTGATGAAGCGCTATCTGACGGAGGTCTGCGGCATCGAAGAAAGCCGCATCTATATCGACGAGCGGGCGATGACCACGGCGGAAAACGCGCTCAACACGATGGCGATCCTGCGGGAAAACGGCGCGCGCACGATGACGGTCGTCACCTCGTCCTATCATCAGCGCTGGGGCCAGTCGCTTTACCATCTGGTGGCGGAGCAATACCGCCGGGAGTACGGCTACGGCGTCGATATCATCGGGAACTACTGCTACGATATCGAGCCTTCCGCTTCGATCTACGCCTTCGACGACAGGATCGCCGTGCAGCAGATGGCCGGGATCCTGGGCATTCCGAGAGAGGCGGCGCGCGCCCTGCCCTCGCTCCGCCCCGAGGGCTGAAGCGAGCGGCGGCTAATGCCGCAAAACGGAGGATTTATGATGGAACTCGAAATCAGAGAATACACCGCGGAGTGGATCGACGACGTCGTCCGCTTCGAGCACGAGCTGCGCCGGGAGGAGGACGTCTGGGGCTGGGAGATCGACGCGGCCTATCTCGAAAGCGTCAGAAAGAGCTTTTCGGACGAGTCCTTCCGCGACTCGCTGTCGCTGCTGGCCTATGCGGACGGCAGGGTCGTCGGCCGGATCGACACCGCGATGATCAAGAGCCGCTTCGACGGCTCGACGAAGGCCTATCTGGACTGGATCTGCGTCCTCAAAAGCGCGCGCCATCAGGGCGTCGCCCAGCGCCTGCTCGGCGAGCTGCGCGGGCGGCTGAAGGAGCGGGGCGTCGACACGCTGATCGCGCTGACGGCCGCCAACGAGGAGGCGCAGCGCTTCTACCGCGCCGTTCCCGACTCGATCATGCGGGACACGGGGATCTGGATCGACATCAAATAAAAAGGAGGCGCCCCGATGATCTGTTTCCTGACGAGCAGGACCGACCTGCCCGTGACCGGCGCGCTGAACCCCGCCAACGGCCTGCGCGAAGGGCTGCGGCGGGCCGTCCCGAGGGACTGCCGCGCGCTGTATATCAGCTCCGACCCGGAGGGGCATGAGAAAACGGACTTTTACTCCGCCTGCCTGAAAACGAGCTTTGAAGGCGCCGGCTTCCGCTTCCGGGACTTCGGGATCCTGGACGGCCGGACCGAGGAGCGCGCCGCGGAGCTGGTGCGGAGCACCGACCTGATCGTCCTCACCGGCGGCCACGTGCCGACGCAGAACCGCTTTTTCCAGAGGATCGGGCTGCGCGGGCTGCTGAAGGACTTCCCGGGCGTTATCGTCGGCATCAGCGCGGGCAGCATGAACAGCGCGGAGCTCGTGTACGCCCAGCCCGAGGAGGAAGGGGAGGCGATCGACCCGGCCTACGAACGCTTCCTGCCCGGGCTCGGCCTGACGAAGACGATGCTCCTGCCGCACTATCAGGAGGTAAAGGACGACGTGCTCGACGGGCTGCGCCTCTTCGAGGATATCACGTACCCCGACAGCATGGGACGGACCTTTTACGCGATCCCGGACGGGAGTTACCTGTACATCGGGAACGGCCGCGAGGAGCTTCGCGGCGAGGCCTACGCGATACGGGACGGCGGCATCACGAAGGTCGCCGAAGACGGCGATATCCTGCGACTGTCGTGACCGAACATAAGTAAAGAAACTGACAGAAACGGAAAACGGCGGAGAGGAGGGACGGCCCGGTGAGATGGAGACTGGTGATCGGCGCGGCGATGGCCGCGGCGGGGCTTGCGCTGGTCTATCTGACGGTCTGCGTCGGACGTTTTCGCTTTGTGCAGAAGCTCTCCGGCGGGAAAAAGGGACAGCGGATCCTGCTCTCGGCAGCGCTCACGGCCGCTTTTGTCCTGCTGCTATCGGTATTTATGTCCGCCGTCAACGTCATCGTCGTGCTGCTGCATCTGCTGCTCTTTTTCCTGCTGTTCGGACTGACCGTCCGGATCGCGGAGCGCGTGAGGGGAAAAAAGTTCCGCCTCAACTGGCAGGGCCTGCTCGCGCTGGGCTGCTGCGCGGTCTGGCTGACGGCAGGCTACGTGCTCTGCCACGAGGTCCGGCAGAAGGACTATGTGCTCGAGACCGACAAGAAGCTCGGCACGCTGCGCGTCGCGCTGATCGCCGACAGCCATCTCGGCACGACCTTCGACGGCGAGGGCTTTGCGGAGCAGCTGGCCGTGATCGCGGCGCAGGAGCCGGATCTGCTGGTCATCACGGGCGACTTCGTCGACGACAGCTCGACGCGCGCCGATCTCGTCCGGGCCTGCGAGGCGCTGGGAGAGACGGAGTTTCCGTACGGCGTCTGGTACGTCTACGGGAACCACGACCGCGGCTACGGCAGGGGCAGAGGCTTTACGGCCGGCGAGCTGGAAGAGCTGCTGCTGCAAAACGGGGTGCACGTGCTGAAGGACGAGGCCGTGCTCGTCGACGGCCGCTTCTATGTGGCCGGCAGGCTGGACGCCTCCTTCGGGCAGCGCCTGTCGGCGGAGGAGCTGCTGGCTGGCCTGGACGCGGACAAATATATCATCGTGCTCGACCACCAGCCCGGCGACTACGAAAACGAGTCCCGCACGGCGGCGGATCTCGTCCTGTCGGGCCATACCCACGGCGGACAGCTGATCCCGATCAACCGTGCGGGCGAGTGGCTCGGCGTCAACGACCGGACCTACGGGCACGAACGGCGTGAGGGAACGGATTTCATCGTGACCTCGGGCATTTCCGACTGGGAGCTGCTGTTCAAGACGGGGACGCGGTCGGAGTACGTCATCATTACGGTACAGGGGAAATAGCGCTTTTCACAAAAAAAGGGACCCCGGATGCGTCGCATCCGGGGTCCCTTTTTGTTTTCTGTTTTTTGGCTCAGCCCTTGATCGCGCCGGCCACAAAGCTGTCCTGGATCTTCTTTGAGAGGAAGATGTAAATGAACAGCATCGGGAAGGTCGCCAGCACGAGCGCCGCGCCGATCGGGCCCCACTCGGTCGTGTACTGGCCGGATAGCTGCTGAACGCCGACAGGCAGCGTCCGCAGCGCGCTCTTGCTGATGAAGATATTGGCGAACATCAGCTCGTTCCAGCACTGCAGGAAGGTGTAGATGCCGACGGTGGCGACGGCGGGCTTCATCAGCGGGACGATGACCCGGAAGAAGATGCCCCAGACGCTGCAGCCGTCGATACAGGCGGACTCATCCAGTTCGCGCGGGATCTCGTTCATGAAGCCCGTACAGACCAGGATCGCCATCGCCAGGGAGAAGGCCGAATAGGGAATGATCAGCGCCCAGTAGGTGTTGAGCAGGTGAAGCTCCCGGAGCGTCACATACACGGGAAGGATCGAGACGTGGATCGGGATCGTCAGGCCCAGCATGAAGAACTTGTTGAGCGCTTTGCGCTGCTTCCAGATCAGCCGCGTCAGCGCGAAGGTGGCCAGCAGCGCGACCGCGAGGGTGATGAGGATGGTGGCGGTCGCGACGATCGCGCTGTTGAGGAAGTAGAGGCCCATTTTGCCGGTGTTCAGGGCTTTGGTGTAGTTGGACCACAGCCATTCGTGCGGCAGGCCGATGACGTTTTCACCGAAGATCTCCTTGTTGCTCTTCAGCGAGAAGGTGAACATCCAGTAGACCGGGAAGAGGTTGACGAGCATCCAGAAGACGAGCCCAGTATAGATGGCGATGCGGGCGCCTTTGCTGTTGTTTTTCATAAGCTCAGTCCTCCTCCTTGAAAATCGCGCTGATCAGCAGAGCGAAGCCGAAGCAGAGCACGATCATCAGCACGGCGATCGTACTGCCCATCCCGTAGCGGTTGCGGCTGAACAGATATTCGATCATCAGCGTGCTCGGCACTTCGATATAATGCGACTGACGGAACAGCACGTAGATCATGTCGAAGGACTTGAGCGAGCCGGTCACGGCGAAGATCACGCTGATGCGGATGATCGGCTTGATGTAGGGCAGGACGATGTAGCGGTTGACCTGCGAATCCGTCGCGCCGTCGAGCATGGCGGCCTCGCGCAGCTCGGGCGGCACGCTTTTGACGCCCGCGTAGAGCAGCAGCATGTGATAGCCGACGTACTGCCACAGCGTCGGGATGAAGGCCGAGCCGAGCGCGTTCTTTTTGTCCAGCCAGGCCCGCGCCAGGTTGTCCAGTCCCATCGCGCGCAGCGCCACGTTCAGGATGCCGTAGCTCGGGTTGTAGATCTTGAGAAAGAGCTGGCCGATAACGACCGTGGAGATCAGCACCGGCATGAAGTAGACCGAGAGGAAGGTACGCTCGCCCTTGATCTTCTTGCCCAGCGCCAGCGCCAGCGCCAGCGCGAGGGGCAGCTGCAGGAACACGGACAGCACCGCGAGCAGCAGCGAATTGAGCAGCGCCCGCACGAAGCCGATGGTGTCGCTGGTAAACAGCTCCTTGTAGTTGGCCAGGCCGACGAAGCTCATCTCGCTCAGGCCGTCCCAGTCAAAAAGGCTGAGGTAGGCGGAGGCGCCGATCGGCGCGATCAGCACACCGCAGAAGAGGATCAGCGCCGGCAGCAGAAAGATCAGAATATGAAGTTTGTTGCTGTACAGTTTCTTCATGTGTCACACCCTCCCCGCATTGGGGGGAGGCGGCCTCCGCAGATCCCTGGACGATCTGGGCAAGGCCGCCTCTTTATGCTTTAAGGATTCAGAATGATTCGCTTGACGCGCGGTCGGGATCAGCCGAGGTCGTTGGTCAGACCGGCGATGAAGCCGGCGCCGTCGATCTCGCCGCCGTAGACCTTGGCAACGTAGGCCAGGTAGGTCTGAGCCGGGTCGGCAGCCATCGCGGTGTCGCCGAAGAGGACCAGGCCTTCGCAGGAGTTGACGAGGTTGCCGATGTCAACGAGCAGCTGGGGCAGGGAGCTGGTGTCGTAGTCGACGGCCCAGGCGGGCATGCCGACGGCGTTGAGGAAGTTGTAGTGGCAGATCTCCTTGCCGAGCTCAACGGCAGCGGCAGAGGCTTCGTCCAGGTGCTTGGAGGCGGTGCAGACGGCCAGCACGTCGGACGGGCCGCCGATGGTCTGGTAGTAGGAGGAACGGTCGGCGTTCATGAGCGGGAAGAGGCCGACGCCGGACTTGAACTCGGCATTGGCGACCTCACCGGTGTTCCAGGAGCCGTTCTGATAGAAGGCGGTCTTTCCGGCGAGGAAGTTGGCCTTGACCTCGTCGTTGCCGAGGACGGCGCCGTCGGGATCAAAGTAACCCTTCTTGATCATTTCCTGGAGCGTGTCGACGGACTTGGCGATGTCGGGATCGTTCCAGCTGGCCTCACCGGCGAACACCTTGTTGAGGTCTTCGTAGCCGATGGTCTTGATGATGATGGG
>JAFZQE010000058.1 GCA_017552325.1 Oscillospiraceae bacterium | reverse complement strand
GTAGCCGGTCAGCATGCTGAGGTCGTGCAGATGGATGTCGCAGTTGCGGTGGGCGTTGGCGATCTCCTGGTCATAGACCTCGCTGAGCCAGTAGTTGGCGGTGATGGCGCCGGAGTTGGAGAGGATCAGGCCGCCGACGGAATAGGTGACGGTGGAGTTCTCCTTGACGCGCCAGTCGCTGATCTTCAGATACTTGTCCACGGTCTCCTTGTAGTCGAGGAAGGTGGAGCGGGTGTTGCGGATCTTCTCGCGCTGCTTGCGGTAGAGGATGTAGGCCTTGGCCACGGTCTCGTAACCGCCGCGGGAGAGCACGGCCTCCACGCTGTCCTGCACGTCCTCGACGGCGATCATGCCGTCCTTGATCTTCGGCAGGAAATCCGCCGAGACCTTCAATGCGAGAAAATCGATGATGCTCTCGTTGTAATCGGTCTGGGTCGCGCCAAAGGCCTTCTCGATGGCCGCCGCGATTTTTTTGATATCGAATTCTACGACTTTTCCGTCGCGTTTGACTACCTGGTACATATCTCTCTGTCCTCTCTCTCAGGTTTTTTCAGCTTCGTCCACGCCCCGGAGCTTCACGGCCGGCACGATGGGCCGGATCTGCTCCGCCAGGGCGCGCATCTCGGCGCCGCTGAACGCGCCGAGCCCTTCGATGGCGATGATATCGCCGGAATCTTTGAATTGCTGCAGATAGTATTCCTTTGCGCCGCGGATCCATGCGGCCGCCTCCTTGAGGCTCTCGGCTGTGTGCAGGCCCTTCACCACCGTGGTGCGGAACTCGTAGTCCACATGGCCCTCCAGCAGGAAGTCCTTGCTGCGCTCGACCGCCGCGAGGTCCGGATCGCGGAGACCGGCGGTCTTCGCGTAGAGCGCGGGCGAATTTTTCACGTCCATCGCCACGCGGTCGACCAGGCCCTCCTCCACCAGCGCGATCAGCCGGTCCGGGAAGGAGCCGTTGGTGTCCAGCTTGATCTGATAACCCAGGGCGCGGATCTTGCGGAGGAAGTCCGGCAGGTCACGCTGCAGCAGCGGCTCGCCGCCGGTGATCGCCACGCCGTCCAGGATCCCCTGCCGCTTTCTGAGAAACTGCAGCACCGTCTGCTCGCCGTCGGGATCTCCCTCGATCCGCTCCGGCAGCACCAGCGGCGCGTTGTGACAGAAGGGGCAGCGGAAATTGCAGCCGGCGGTGAACACCGTACAGGCCACGTGCCCGGGGTAATCCAGCAGCGTTAACTTTTGCAGACCCGAGATCAGCATGGCCTTCCTCCTCTTGTTGCGTTCGTGAGCTATATTAGCTCGGACGAAGCCTCTTGTCAAGAGGAAAACGCTAAATGTAGGAATAAAATCCGCTTTGTAACCGTTCTGACTACAATATATAGTGTGCCCTAACTTTTTGTTTCTTTCTGTCGCAGGGGTGTAAAAATGGATTTATGCACCAGTTCAGACCCCGTTTTCCGCCCGCCGGAGGCGGCCGTTTCGCGGTGCTTCCATGAAAAAAGCAGGCCCTTCGGCCTGCTCTTTCAACCCGTATATTCTCCGCTTTCCTGTATGTTCATTCGTAGAGCTCGCGCTCCGTGACGCACTCGTTTTTGAGCTTCCCCACAAGATATTGGAGCGCGTCGATCACACGGGGACGGATGTCGCCGCCGACGAGGACCAGCATGATGTCGTCCCCGAGCGAGAGCTCCCCCTCGTTGAGCCAGACGCGCACATAACCGATCCCGGGCATCGCACGGGCCTCCTCCGCGGCGGCCGCGGCCTTCTCCGCGTCGTAGCCGAAAAGCATGCCCCGCACCGGGGCCGTGCCCTCCTCCCCGGCGCGCACCTTCGCGCGGGCGCTCCGGCGCACCGTGCCGTTGTGGATCAGATACATGCCGCAGGACGCGGCGCTCGGGTCGGCCTTGGCCTCCTTCAGCCACTCGTCCGGGGATGGCATCGTCTTTTTCATTTCTCTGCCTCCTTTTTGATCAGCGTAGGCGAAAACGCTGTCAGCTCGCACAGCTCGAGGCCGAGCGCTTGCGTCAGTTCCCTCAGCTCTCTCGCAGCCCTTCGGTTCAGTCGTCCGATGATCAACGGCGCGGCCGGCTTGCCCGCGAAGGGATTATTTCTGCTGCGCGCGGCGAGCTCCGCCGCCCGCTTCAGCAGGTTCCGGAGGTCCATGCCGAGGCCGAGGAGCCCCACGGGCGCAGCGATCATGAAGCCGTCGCTCTGCGCGGCGGCGCGGAGGAATTCCCCGGCGCGGGGGTCGGCGACGCACATGCCGGCGCCGCGGCAGGCGCCGCAGCCCGAACAAGGCAGATTTTCGGTTTTGACCGGCCAGAAGACCCCGGTCTCAGCCCCGGCCCCGGCCAGCTGCGCTTCCGCCCGGCGGACGGCCTCGCCGCAGGCGTCGTTTGCCCGGGGGCTGCCGTTGATCAGCAATACCTTCATACGTTTTCCGCTTTCCCTTCAAAAGGCGTGCGGACAGCGCCCGCGAAGAAAGCGGGCGCTGTCCGCGCAGACGATTTATTTCTCGAACACGTCGGGGATGCCGTTGTGGTCGGCGTCCGTCTGGTCGAATTCAGGCGGCTCATGGCCGTCGTGGGTATGCGGATCGCCCTCGAGGGCGTGCGGGTGACCGTCGATCCGCTCGCTGGTGTAGACGCGGTTGCGCTGGCGGCACTCGTCCACCAGCTTGGACAGCATGTCCTTGACGTCCTTCGGATGCTTGACGTTCTTGATGTCGAAATTCTGCATCGTCACGTCGGAGCTGTCGCAGTGGATCGTGCCGATGCCGAGGAGCTTCTGCCGGAAGCTGCGCTTGAGCGTGACGTCGGTGATGCGGTAGAGCCGCACCTCGTCCTCGGTGCTGTTGAAAAAGCCCGTTTCGATGTAGAGCCGGTCCTCATCCAGACGGTATCTGGTGAAGCTCCAGGGAAGCCCGAGGAAGGTTCTTTTCCTGTCCTTCCACAAAAAGCTCTTCTTTGCTTTCTTTTCCTTTGCCATGGTGCGACCTCCTGATAAAATACTTTACGTTTGCATTATAGCATTCCTTCGCCCGTCAGGCAAGCGAAAGTGATTGTTCAGACGATAAATCCGCCGAGCACCGCAATCTTCCCTCTACACGATGAAACCGCCGCCGAGGACGCGGTCGCCGGCATAGAGCACGGCGGACTGGCCGGGCGCGGGGGCGCGCACCGGCGTCTCGCAGACCGCGGTCATGAAGCCGTCCGACTCGGCCGCGGCCGTGCAGCGCGGCTCCTCCCATCTGGTGTGCCGCACGCGGATCGTGGCTGCGACGGGCATCGCCGGAGGATCGACGAGCCAGTTGAAGTCCGCGGCGCGCACCTCGGTTTTGAACAGCTCCTCCCAGAGCGCCAGCTCCACGGTGTTCGCGGCCGCGTCGATGCGGCTGACGTAGAGCTTGCGCCCCTCGTAAAGCCCCGGGCGGCGCTGGCCGACCGTGTAGCGGACGATGCCCTCGTGCGTGCCGATCTCCTCGCCGTGAAAGACGAAGGGCCCCGGCCCCGGCAGCGCCGCGCGCTCCGAGAGCCAGCGGACGTAGTTCTTGTCCGGGATGAAGCAGATCTCCATGCTGTCCGGCTTTTTTGCCGTCGGCAGCGCCAGCTCCTCCGCCAGCGCGCGCACCTGCGTCTTCTCAAAGCCGCCCAGCGGGAAGAGGCAGCGCGCGAGCTGTTCGCGCGTCAGACGGCAGAGCATGTAGCTCTGGTCGTTGGCGGGGCGGCCCTTGTACAGCGCGCCCTTCTCCGCGCGGGCGTAGTGTCCGGTGGCGACGAGCTCCGCGCCGACGCGGTCCGCCTCGGCCAGCAGAGCCTTGAATTTCAGCGCCGGGTTGCAGAGGATGCAGGGGTTCGGCGTGCGCCCCTGCCGATAAGCCTCGGCAAAGGGGCGGCAGACTTTTTCCTCCAGCTCGGCGCGGATATCGGCCACCCGCAGTTCGATGCCGAGGAAGGCGGCCGTGTCGATCGCGTCCTGCCGGGCCCGCTCATCCGCGTTGTCCAGATATAGGCCTCGGACCTCGAAGCCCTGCTTTTTCAGGAGCGCTGCGCAGACGCTGGAATCAACGCCGCCGGAAAAGCCCAGAACGATCTTAGTCATGGCGGCCCTCCGTGCAGATCATCAGCACCGAGATATCCGCCGGGGACACGCCGGAGATGCGGCTTGCGCGGCCGAAGTTCTCGGGCCGGATCTTCTTGAGCTTCTCTCGCGCCTCGAGCCGCAGACCGGGGATCGCGTCGTAGTCGATGTCCGGCGGCAGCGGGCGCTCCTCCATGCGGGCGAACTCCTCCACCTGCTTGAGCTGGCGGCGGATATATCCCTCGTATTTGAGCTTGATCCCGACCTCCTCCGCCACCGCGCGCGGCAGAGCCGGGCGCTGCGGGTCGAAGGGCGCGAGATCGCCGTATTCGAGCTGCGGGCGGCGGATCAGATCCGCCAGCGAGGCGCCCGCAAGGACGGGCGCGGTGCCGCGGGCGGCGAGCATCGCGTTCAGCGCCTCCGAAGGCGCGAGATGCGTGTTCTCGAGTCGGCGGAGCTCGGCGTCGACCGCGGCGTACTTGTCCAGCACCTTCCGATGCCGCTCGGGGCTGACGAGCCCGAGGCGCAGGCCGATCGCGCTCAGGCGCTCGTCGGCGTTGTCCTGCCGGTGGAGCAGGCGGTATTCGCTGCGCGAGGTCATCATGCGGTAGGGCTCGTTGGTGCCCTTGGTCACCAGGTCGTCGATCAGCGTGCCGATATAGCCGTCGCTGCGGCGCAGGACGAAGGGCTCCTCGCCCCGGAGCTTCCGCGCGGCGTTGACGCCCGCGACGAAGCCCTGCACGGCCGCCTCCTCATAGCCGGAGGAGCCGTTGAACTGCCCGGCCCCGTAGAGCCCGGCGATCGCCTTGCACTCGAGCGCCGCGTTCAGCGCCGTCGGGTCGATGCAGTCGTATTCGATGGCGTAGGCCGCGCGCGTCATCTCCGCGTGCTCCAGACCGGGGATCGTGCGCAGCATCTGCAGCTGCACCTCCTCGGGCAGCGAAGAGGAAAAGCCCTGGATGTAGAGCTCCTCGGTGTTGAGCCCCATCGGCTCGATAAAGAGCTGGTGGCGCGGCTTGTCGGCGAAGGTCATCACCTTGGTCTCGATGCTCGGGCAGTAGCGCGGGCCGACGCCCTCGATCACGCCGCCGTAGAGCGGGCTGCGGCCGAGGTTGGCGCGGATGATCCCGTGCGTGCGCTCGTTGGTGTAAGTCAGATGGCAGACGGCGCGGTTGACCGGCTTCTCCTCCGTGCCGAAGGAGAAGGGCTCGGTCTCCTCGTCGCCCTCCTGCAGCTCCATTTTGGAATAATCCACGCTCCGGGCGTTGACGCGCGGGGGCGTGCCGGTCTTGAAGCGGCGCATCGGCAGGCCCAGAGCGCGCAGGCGCCCGGCCAGCGGCAGCGCGGCGGCCAGGCCGTCCGGCCCCTCGGACTTGAGCGTCTCGCCGACGATCGTGCGCCCGTCGAGATAGGTGCCGGTGGCGAGGATCACCGCGCCGCAGCGCCAGACGGCGCCGTTTCGCGTGGTGACCGAGCAAACGCGCCCGTCCTCCACGCCGAGGTCGACGACCTCGGCCTGCTTGAGACGCAGATGCTCCTGCCGCTCGAGCGTCAGCTTCATCACTTCCTGATAGCGCCGCCGGTCTGCCTGCGCGCGCAGGGAGTGCACGGCCGGGCCCTTGCCGCGGTTGAGCATGCGGTACTGGATGCAGGCCTTGTCCGCCGCGCGGGCCATCTCGCCGCCGAGGGCGTCCAGCTCGCGCACAAGGTGGCCCTTGCCGGTGCCGCCGATGGCCGGGTTGCAGGGCATGTTGCCCACGCTGTCGAGGTTGACGGTGAAGCAGACCGTGTCCATGCCGAGGCGCGCCGCGGCCAGCGCGGCCTCGATGCCCGCGTGCCCGGCGCCGATCACGGCGATATCACATTGTCCGGCCTGATAAAGGATCATGCTTGTTCCTCTTGGATCTCCGTCATCATCAGAAGACTGCCCTCCGCGACCTCCACGGACGCCGCCTCCCCGATGAAGGAGTTGCTGACGCCGATCGGGAAGTCCGGACGGATCGTCCCCTGCTCCATGTTGTATTTCAGCCCGCGCAGCGTCACGCCCCGGGCCTCTTCGCCGATGCAGAACAGCGAGAGCGTCCCGCGCGTCGCCCCAGGAAACTCGATTCTTTCCCCGTGCAGGACGCGCCAGACGACGCCGTCGCCGTACAGGCGGCCGCGCGCGCCGCTTGCGGCCAGAAACAGCAGGCACTGAAGGTTTGCCAGCGTGTGGTCGGGTCTCGTGCCGCCGGTGCCGCCGACGATCACGAAATCCCGGCAGCCGCGTTCGAGGCCGAGGCGCAGCGCGTGCAGCGTGTCGGTGTCGTCCTTTTCGACCGGCAGGCGCAGGACATTCTCCCCCTTCGGCGCTTCGGAGGAGTCGAAATCGCCGACGACCAGATCCGGGCGCAGCCCGGCGGCGCGGCAGGCGGCATAGCCCGCGTCGGCGGCGATCACGAGATCGCCCGGCTCCGGCTTCTCCGGCAGCCCGTAATACGATCCGGCGGCGAATACGAAGCAGCGCACGGCCCGGCCTCCCTCCTCCCCGCGACGGGCGGGGCTTCTGAAATCCCGTTTATTATAAACCCGGGAAAGCGCCCTTGACAATCGCTTTTTTCATTCCCGGAGCAATGCCGGAAGCCCTCCGGCCGCCGGACGCCGCGATCACATACTTTTTCCGCTTAAAAATTACAAAAAGTTTCAACATTTGTCAACAAATTTCAACATTTTTTTGAACTTTTTTCTTGACCCTCCCGCATGCAGCGGATATAATATGATATAAGATACCCAAAGAATGTATTTTCTTTGCTACGGGGGGTATGACCCATGAAGCGTATAACCGGAAGACTGATCACGCTGCTGCTGCTTCTGGCGCTGCTGCTGTCGCTGAGCGTCTTTTCGCCCGCGGCGCTGGCCACCGGCGAGGAGCCGGAAACGACCGAGGCGCCCGAGA
This sequence comes from Oscillospiraceae bacterium, assembly GCA_017552325.1. Lineage (GTDB taxonomy): Bacteria > Bacillota > Clostridia > Oscillospirales > Oscillospiraceae > Limivicinus. Next base: position 8,905 of record JAFZQE010000058.1, on the reverse strand, counting down.
CGACAGAAGCGCCCGAAACAACTGAAGAACCTGAAGCGACCGAAGAGCCAACCGAAACGCCCAAGCCGCTGATCGAGCTACGCAAGCTGACCACGACGCTCGACCGCACGCCGATCGTCCTGCTCTCCGTCAGCGAGAGCCACGCCACCGTCAGCTCCGCCAATGCGAGCTTTCTCAGCATTACCTGGTTTGACGCGGCGGGCAACATCGTGGCCCTCACCGACACCTTTGAATACCAGACCTATCGGTTGGAGATCCGCGCCGAGGCGGATGAGGGCTACTACTTCTCTCAGGACCTCGCCGGTTATCTGAACAACTCCGCCGCCACGGTCAGCGTGTCTGCCGACGGGCGCTACGCCATCGTCAGCCGCGAGTTCGAGGCCATCGTCTGCGCGCCGCGCATCATCAAGCAGCCCGGCGAGGAGACCATCAAGGAGGGCGATTTCGTCTCCTATGTCTCCACGGCGGTCTATGCCCTCGATCTGACCTGGGAGTTCATCAGCCCCGACGGGGAGACCGTGTTCGACAGCAAGGATCTGAGGAAGACCTTCCCCAGCTGCTCCTGCACCAACGACGGCAAGGAGAAGATCGTCATCTATAACGTCCCGGCCGAAATGAACGGCTGGAAGGTGCGCGCCGTGTTCCACGGCGTGCTGGATACCGTCACGCGCAGCAACACCGTCACCGTAAAGGTCGACGTCGATCCGACCAAGCCGACCGAGACGCCGAAGCCGACTGAAACGCCGAAGCCGACCGAGACCCCGGCTCCGGAGACGACGCCGGAGCCCACTGCCGAGCCGAAGACCACCGAAGAGCCTGCCGAGACCGAGGCGCCGGAGACCAGCGAGGCGCCCGAGGCCACCGAGGGACCCGAAGCGACGGAAGCGCCCGAGGCCACCGAGGAGCCCAAGGATACGGAAGCGCCCGGCGAGCATGAGCACAGCTTCTCCGAAGACTGGTACGCCGACGAGAACAGCCACTGGCATCAGTGCGACTGCGGCGCGATCGCGGACGAGGGCAGGCACGACTTCGAGACCGTCAACTGGAGAGTGGAAAACGGCAAAAAGACCGTGGAGTACCGCTGCAAGATCTGCGGCTATCCGAAGACGGACACCACCGACGACAACGCCGTGATCAACAAGATCCCGATGGGCGTCTGCGTGGGCGGCGCGCTCGGCCTGATCGCCGTGCTCGTGGCCGTTGAATCCGTGCAGAGATCCAAGAGGAGACACGGCCGCTGATACGGCGCAGAAACATAAAAAAAGCAGGAAAAGCAAATGCTTTTCCTGCTTTTTTATCGTTATGGGCACGAGATCACAGCTCGATCAGAAGGACGCGGCAGCCGCTCCGGCGGGCCGCCAGGACCGTGCTCATCGTGCCGCCTGGCTGCCCGTCGTATACGGCCAGCAGCAGGGAGGAGCGCTCGACCATGTAGCGGTTGCGGCGCTGCATGCAGCCCGGCGTGTAGGCGTGCTGTACGACCGTGACCTCGTCGCAGTCGGCCACCAGGGCCTCGTAGCGCCGGCGAAGAGCCGCGGGCCAGCCGTCGGCCTGCCCGTCGCAGGGGATGGCTGCCTCCAGCGTGAGCTCCGGCCGGCGGCGGCGCAGCTCGATCACGGCCTCGGCAAAATAGAGGTCGCAGCCGGCGGCCATGCCGCAGATGAAGTGCCGGTAGCCCGACTCGCATATACCCTCCAGCCGGGCGGCGAGCTCCGCCTTCAGCCGGACGCAGCGCGGGTCGCTCTCGTCCGTGCCCCAGGGGAGCTTGGCGGGCCGGTGACCGCTGAAGCAACAGGTGACAGAAGGATCCATACACAATTCTCCGTGATCAGGATACCCGTATTGTACCCGCTTTTTCCCCTCTTGTCAAAGAGTTCTTCCTGTGCTATACTGCGTTTGTAAATCTTCAGGGCAGGGTGTGATCCCCGACCGGCGGTACAGTCCGCGAGCCTTCGGGCATGAACCGGTGCGATTCCGGTACCGACAGTATAGTCTGGATGGAAGAGGGTTTCTTTTTCATGTCTTTTTACGCCCGGAGAATGTCGTTTTCCGGGCGTATTTTTTATTCTGGGAGGAATCTGTCATGAACGAAAAAAAGCTGTCCACCCGTTATCTGGCCGTGTGCGCCATGTTCGTCGCGGTGTCCTTCGTCGCCGTGCTGATCAGCAAGGTCATCCCCAACGTGGCGGGCTTTTTGAGCTATGAGCCGAAGGACGCGGTCATCGTGATCGCGGGCTTCATCTTCGGGCCCCTGACCTGCGTGTTCGTCTCGGTGCTGACTTCACTGATCGAGATGCTGACCATCAGCAGCACCGGCCTCTACGGCTTTCTGATGAACGTGGTGTCCACCTGCGCCTTCGCGGTGCCTGCCGCGCTGATCTACCGCCGCTTCCATTCGCAGAAGGGCGCGATCGCCGGCCTGACGCTGGGCGTGCTCGTGATGGCGGGGATGATGGTGCTGTGGAACTATATCATCACGCCCTTCTACATGGGCGTCGACCGCTCGGTCGTGGCCGGGATGCTCGCCACGGTCTTCCTGCCCTTCAACCTGGTCAAGGGCGGTCTGAACGCGGCGATCACGCTGCTGCTGTACAAGCCCGTCGTGACCGCGCTGCGCAAGGCGAAGCTGGTGGATCCGGGCAGCGGCAAGAAGGGCCGCTTCAGCCTGGGCTTCACGCTGTTTGCCCTGGCCGTTCTGGCGACCTTCGTCCTGCTGCTTCTGGTCCTGCTCGGCATACTCTGATCAGCCGCAGGGAGCTGAGCAGGAAGTTCAGCGTTTCGGTGGCGAAGATCACGAACAGATAGCCCGCGAGGCCGTAACGCGGCAGCAGCAGGAGGACCAGCAGCAGGCCGCTCAGGGAATCCAATACGTTGATGCCCATGCTCCAGACCTGCTGCCCCAGGCCCTTCAGGCAGCCGTCGACGCTCATGTCGGCGTACATGACCGGCACGAGCGGCGCGAGCAAGCGGATATAGCGCACGGCCTCCCCGCTGTGAAAGATCAGCAGACCCAGAGGACGCGCGAAAAGAAACAGCAGCGCCGCGACAGCGGCGGAAAAGAGCAGGCTCAGCGAGAGGAAGGCGCGCACCGCGCGGCGGATGCGCCTTCCGTCCCGCCGGACCTGCTCGCGCGTCAATTCGGGCACGATCAGCTCGGCCGCCGAGGCGAGGACGCAGGACGGGAAGAGCAGCAGCGGCAGCGCCATGCCGTGCACGACGCCGTAGCCCGCCAGCGCGCTCTCCGCGCTCGCGCCGGAGGCCTGCAGAGAGCGCGGGATCAGCAGATGCTGCGCCGTGCTCAGGCCGCTGCGCGCATAGGCCGAGGCCGCCAGCGGCAGCGAGATCGTCAGCAGGCGGCGCGTCTGCCCGCGCCCCGACGATCGCAGCGGGAAATGCCGCCGCAGATCCGCCCGGCAGGCCAGCGCCATCATCAGCAGCGAGGCAAAGTCGCCCAGAAGCTGCCCGCAGACGATCGCGGCGCAGTAGGCCTCCGGGTCGCCCCGCGGCGCGCGGCGCAGGAAGAAGACGGCCAGCGCCGCCCCGATCAGCTGCTCGGCCAGATGGATCAGCGTAGGCCGGAGCAGGCGGCCGCAGGCGGTGAAATAGCCGCTCATCGCCGCACAGAGGGCGATGCAGGGCAGCCCGAAGGCGCTCAGCCGGAGCGCAGCCACCGTCCGTCCGTCGCCGATCCAGCTTCCTCCGATCCGCGCGGAAAAGCTCCACAGGATGAGCCCCGCCGCGGCTCCGAAAAACCCGGCGTAGCCGAGACAGCGCCGCAGCGCAGCGGGGACGCCCTCGCCGCGCGTCGCGCCCAGTTCCTCGGCCACGAGGCGCGTGGCGGCAAAGCGGACGCCGGAGATGGCAAAGGTGGCCGCCAGGGCGCTGACCGCGCAGACAAGCTGAAACAGCCCGAGACCCGCCGCGCCGACCCGCCCGGCCAGCCAGCCCTGAAAGGCGAGCGCGATCAGGCGCATCAGCACCGTCGAGCCGGACAGCAGCGCCGTGTTGCGCAGCAGACGCTTTTTCCGCATGCCCTCACCTCCTCCGCCGCGCTTCAGCTTATGCCGGAGCGCATACTTTTTTTCCTTCGCTCTTGATGCGGCGGCGGAGCTGTGGTAGAATAAAGCAACAAAGGCTGACGGAGCGATACCGGAAAGGAGCAAGAACGATGCTGATCACGATCGGAAGAGAGCACGGCAGCGGCGGACACGATATCGCCCGCATGCTGGCCGAAAGACTGGACATCCCCTGCTACGACAAGGAGATCGTGGACGAGGCGGCGGCCAAGTCCCCCTTCAGCAAGGAGATCCTGGACAATTACGACGAAAAGCGGGTCTCCGCCTTCTTCATGCCGGTCTCTCACTTCGGCGGCATGGACGGCGGCTTCCAGCTCAACATGCAGGTCGCCTCGGCACAGTTCGACGCGGTGCGTTCGCTGGCGCAGAACAACAAGGGCGTGTTCGTCGGCCGCTGCGCGGACTACGTGCTGCGCGGAAGGCCGGAGCTGCTGCGCGTGTTCATCGAGGCGCCGCTGAGCTTCCGCATCCGGACGATCATGGACCGCAAGCGTCTGTCGGAGGATCAGGCGAAAAAGCTGATCCGCGACGTGGACAAGGACCGCGCCAGCTACTACCGCTATTACACCGACCAGGTCTGGAGCGAGTCGGGCAACTACGACCTTGTGATCGACAGCAGCCGGGTCGGCCCGGAGGGCGCGGTGGAGGTCATCCTGGCTTATCTGAACGCCATGAAAAAGTAAATACTAAAACAGACATAAAAAAGCAGGGGCTCAGCCCCTGCTTTTTTATGTTTAAAGGATCGTTTTACGGATTGCTCATGAACTCCGGCAGCTCCAGGTCCAGATAGCTCTCAATGATCTCGAGAACGCTGTCGTCCTTGAGTATGATGGAGATCTCGATGCGGCGGTTGGCCGTGCGGCCCTCGGCGGTCAGGTTGGTGTCCACCGGGCGGGTCTCGCCGTAGCCCGCCGCGCAGAAATACTTGGCGTAGCGGTTGAGCTTGCCGCCGCTGCTGCTGAGCAGATAGTCAAGGACGGAGTTGGCGCGGTCGGTGGAGAGGATGCGGTTGGATTCGTCGGTGCCGGTGCTGTCGGTATGGCCGGAGATGACGATGCTGTCCACGTACTTGGCGTTCTCGTCGTCAGAGAGGAACTTGTAGAAGATCGTGACGAGCTGATCCAGCGCAGGCGCGGCCTCTTCCTTGATCTCGGAGGAGCCGACGTCGAAGAGGATGCTCTCGTTGAGGATGATGTTGCCGTTGTCCGCGATACTGACGCGGCTCGAGTCGCCGGTCGCGCGGACGAAGCTGTCGCGGATCTGCTCAAGGATGGACAGGCGCAGCACGGCGATGGTCTGCATCTGTCCGCGCATGGCGAGCAGCTCCTCGCTGGCGGCCTTCAGATACTCCTCCTGCTGCCCGATCAGCGCGGCCTGTTCGCCGAGGAGCTTGTCCTGGGCGGCAAGGTCTTCCTTCTGCTTGCTCAGCTCGCTCTGCTGCTCGGTCAGCGTCAGCTTTGCCTCGTCCAGGTCGATGGTGACCTTGGCGAGCTGGCTTTCCGCTTCCTCGACCTCGTTGATCGTGATCGACAGGGTCTTTTCCGTGTCGGCCAGGGCTTTTTCCGCTTCGGTCAGCGCAAGCTGCGTGCCGCTGAGCCTGGCGCGGGTCTCCTCCAGCATCTCCTGCGTGTTCTGCAGGTCGTTGCCGGTGATCAGGTTCTGGATGTAGCTGAGGAGCATCAGAAAGAAGAGGATCAGCGCCACGGCGGACATCATGTCCGCGTAGGATGGCCAGAAGCCCTGCTCGCCCTGGGAGCCGGCGCCGGAGGACCCGGCGCGCCCGAGGTAGCTGCGCTTCATGACTTGGCTCCTTCCTTGGTGTTGCCCATGCGGCGGTTGATCTCGCGCATCGCATTGGCCAGGTCGCGCACGGCAAGGTCCATGCGCTCCACGCTGCCGCGCAGGTTGTAGTCGACCTCGGAGAAGTCGTGTACGCCCTCGTTGAACTTGTCGACGGTCTGGTCAAAGACGCTCAGCGCGGCCTTGTTGCTCTCGGAGGCCTTGACCAGGGCGGCGGAGGCGCTGCGGGTGCTGTCGGAATACGAGAGCGCGGCGGCGCCGAGAGAGAGCTTGATCTCCTGCACGGTGGTGTTGAGGGCGCGGATCATGTTGTTGACCAGGTCGGTCTCGTCGCGCGCGGCCTCCGTCGCCAGATCGGGGGCGATCTCGGTGTCGAGCCAGAGCTCCAGGCGGGTCTCCAGCTTCTCCCGCTCGGTCTGCGGATTGAAGACCGTGCGCAGGATCGTCAGCAGGATCGAGCAGCCCGCGCCGACCAGCGAGGTGTAGAAGGCGACGCCCATGCCGCCCAGGGCGCTCATCAGCCCGCCGCCGACGCTGTCAAGCACGCTCAGCCACTCCTCGGTGTTGGAGTAGGAGATCAGCTCGGTCAGCGAGGAGACGGACATGCTCAGGCCCAGGAAGGTGCCAAAGAGGCCGAGCGTCACGAACAGGGAGACGGCGTTGTTGAGGAAGCGCTCGCAGAGGAGCAGGCCGCCGAGCTTGTGGCCGATCACGTCGTTGATGATCGCGGGCGTGTTGACGTCGCGGCCGTATTTCTGATAGGCCGCGGAGAACTCGTCCAGCAGGGCCTTGTGAAAGCCGCGCTTTTCCTCCGCGCCGGCGCTGAGAGCCGCCAGCCTGCGGTAGCGCGCGCTGGTGTAGAACAGAATCAGAAGAGCCAGGATGAAGAGAAGCGCAATGATGACGATGACGGCGAAGCCGCCGGCAGGAAGATTGCGGAACAGGCCCATAAAAAACCCTCCTCAGTCGGTACTGGGAGGGATTATACCATTATTATGACAACAAATTGTAAATAAACTGAAAAAACGCGGGCGCAAAGGCGCTTTATTCCATGCGATCAAGGACCTTGCCCGGCGGAGCGGGAACGGCTCACGGTGCTTTTCTTTTTCATTTTCCGATGCGAGCGGCGGAAATCCCGGATTTCCTGAATGAGGAAAAAGGATACGATCGAAAGCAGAGCGACGGCGGAAGCGATCAAAACGACGCGAACGAGCCGTACGCTCCCCTGATAGTTTTCCAAAGCAGACTCACAGAGCGGCAGGTCCAGCCGAACAACATGGCTGCGCTCTTTTCCGAGCCAAAAATCCCGATAATCAGGTTCGGAGATGATCAGCGCTCCGACGTCAGTGCCTTCGCTTTCGCAATCACAAAACTCTTTGATCAGGGCTTCCTGATCCATGGTTTTCGCCGCGTCCGTGATCGAAAAATAGCAGGGCTGTCCGTTCAGATCAAAAACGATCCATTTTCGCCAGCCCTTCCATGCCGGCGACTGCTCCGTGCCGACATCGGTCAAGCGTCCATGTACTTCGGTCAAGGCTCCGTCGCGGAAGTACGGCAGCCGAAACAAGGCAAGAAACAGCAGGAAGAATCCCATCAAAGCCAAAACGATCCAAATGCCGTTCTTTCTTATAAAAAACCAGGGCCAGAATGAGCGCATACCGGCACCTCTTTTTCCCTTGATTATCAGAACAGTTAAAACGAACCCTCTTCAAACCGATAAACGGCATAGCGGCGGAAGGTCTCGCCGGGGCGCAGCAGAGCGGAGGGAAAATCCGCGTGGTTCGGCGCGTCCGGGTGGATCTCCGGCTCGACGGCGAAGCCGCCGCGCGCACCGAAGGGCTCGCCCAGCCAGTCGCCGGTGTAGAACTGCAGGGCGGGGAAATCGGTGTCCAGCGTCATGCGGATCCCGGCGTCGACGGCCTCGCAGGCGCGCTCCCCCGCCAGCACGAAGGCGTGGTCATAGCTGCGCGCCACCGGGCGGGACACGGAGAAATCGAAGTCGCCCTCGGCGGGCAGGACGCGTCCGGTGGGGATCAGGCCCTCGTCCACCTCCAGCACGCCGCGCGCGGGGATGCGCATCTTCATGCCGAGGATGTCCCCCTCGCCGCGGAAGTTGAAATACATGTGCGAGGTCGGCGCAAAGACCGTGTCGGCGTCCGTCTCGCCCTCAAAGTCGATGCGCAGCTCGCCGCCGTGCACGGTATAGCGCACGCACGCCGTGACGCGGCCGGGAAAACCCTTGTCGCCGTCGGGCGAGACGAGCGTGAAGAGGACGCTGTCTCCCTCGGCGCTGCCCTGCCAGACGCGGCGGTCCCAGGAATCGGCGCCGCCGTGCAGCGTGTTGCCGTTTTCGTTTTTCTCCACCTCGACCGTCCGGCCGTTCAGCGGGAAGGCCCCGCCCCCGATGCGGTTGGCGAAGCGCCCGACGATCGCGCCGACATAGGCGTCGTGCTCGAGATACTCCTCCGCGCGGGCGTAGCCGATGCCGATCGGGCGGCCCCGGAACACAAGGCCCGTCACCGTCGCGCCGAGCTCCATGACGCTGACGCGCAGATCCTCGGACGAGAGGACGAACTGCATGTAATCTCCGAATTTTTCCGTTGTGATCATGAACAAAACCTCCAGCCGATGATAACAAGAATTGTTAGCGGGATTTCACAAATATACTTGAGATTTCCTTAGCGTTATTGTATAATGTATGATGCGCGTAGTCAATGGGGCTGCGCAGGAAAATACATAACGAATAAAGGAGTCTCTTATGCTGAACAACGAATATCTCAAGCGCGTCTATGAAGACGTCGAACGTCGTGACGGCCATGAGCCGGAGTTTCTGCAGGCAGTACGGGAGGTCTTCGAATCCCTGGAGCTGGTAGTTGACAAGCACCCCGAATGGGAGCGGGCCAGCCTGCTCGAGCGCTTTGTCGAGCCCGAGCGGATCGCCGCAAGGGAAAAAGTGAGAAAGCCCCGCGTTTTCCTGCTGATGCTTTACATCCTGATCGCCGTTCCGCTGACGCTGGCCGGTTTTGTGC
>JAFZQE010000057.1 GCA_017552325.1 Oscillospiraceae bacterium | reverse complement strand
GAGCGCCGCAAGGGAGCAGAAGATCGTCAGCGGGACCTTCACGCTCTTGTCCTCGATGAGCATACGCGCTCTGGAGGCCTTGCCCGTCAGGGTGGCCGCGGTCTTGGCCTCGAGGTAGTACTTCTGCACGGCGAACATCGCGAGGGTGATGCACAGCAGCACCACGGCCATCGCGGCGGCGCCGGCCTTGTCGTATGCACCGGTGATCTGCAGATAGATCGTCGTGGCCAAGGTATCATAGGAGCCGCCGATGATCATGGGGTTGGCAAAGTCTGCGATCGATTCGATAAAAGTCACGAGGAAGGCGTTGCCGAGGCCGGGCAGCATCAGCGGCAGGGTCACGTCCATAAAGACCTTCCAGCGGCCGGCGCCCATATCGCGGGCCGCCTCCTCCAAAGAGGGGTCGATGTTCTTCAGCAGGCCCTTGAGCATCATGTAGCAGACCGGGAAGAAGGTCAGGGTCTGAACGATCACGATGCCCCAGTAGCCGTATACGCTGTTGTCGTAGATATGCAGCAGAAAGCGGGTGATCAGGCCAGCTTTGCCGAAGAGCATGATCATCGACAGAGATAGCACGAAGGGCGGCGAAACGACCGGCAGCATCGAGACGACCTTGAACAGGCCGCCCACTACCTTGTTAAGGCGGACATAGACTTCAACATAGGCAAAAAGCAAGCCGATAAAGGTCGAGAAAATGCCGACCACAAAGCCTACCTTCAGCGTGTTGGTAATCGAGCGTGTAAAGGAGGGCATGGCAAAGATGCGTTTGAAGATGCTGAAGCCAAAGCTCCCGTCCCCCACAAAGCTGTCCACCAGCAGGATCGCCAGAGGATAGAGGATAAACAGAGTCAAAAACGTTATCAGCACGACGATGGTGGTGACCATGATCGGATCGGCCATCAGTTTTTTTCGATCCAGCGCCGCGCCCTGGCCTCTTGCCATAGAGACTGCTCCTTTCATTCGTACTTATTGATGCGACGGAAATGAAAACAAGGATGGCGGGAGGCCCGCCATCCTTGCGGTGGAGTATCGGATTACTCGGTCTTGAAACGACCCTCGCTGGTATCGGCGCCGGCCGCGGCGATCGCATCCATCACGTCGTTGACGTTCTGCTCGGTGTCGGAAGCGGCTTTGGCAAAGTCATAGCCATCCCACACGAGGCTGGGATCGAGGCCGAACTGCGCGGCAGCCTCAGGCTGCTTGGCGTTGTCGATGACCAGGAACTGGTAGGAGCCGTGCTGAGCGGCGAGCTCAACGCAGTCGGGGCTCAGAGCGTACTCCATGAAGAGCTTGGCGGCGTCCATGTGCTTGGCACCCTTGAAGATGGCGACAGGGCCGACCTCGCAGGCGGTGCCGTCGGAAGGAACGACCAGAGCGACGTTCTCATAGCCGTTGTCGAGGATCTGGGTGATGCCGTCATGCAGGAAGCCGATGCCGATGACGCACTCGCCGGTGCCGACATTCTTGGACGGACCGGAGCCGGACTTCGTGTAGACCTGAACGTTCTTGTCAAGGTCTACGAGGTACTGGATGCCTTCGTCATGGCCCTTGAGCTGGATCATGAGGTTGGCGACGAGTTTCGGCGTGCCGGCGGTCTTGTAGTTGGACAGCCAGATCAGGCCCTTGTACTCGGGCTTGAGCAGATCGTCCCAGCTCTTGGGGGCTTCGAGGCCGAGGCGGCCCAGCTCATCGGTGTTGACCATGAAGCCGAGCAGGCCGGTGTAGATGCCGTACCAGTAGCCGTTGGGATCCTTGTAGATGTCCTTGGTCAGGTGAACGGCGTTCATGGGCACGTAGGAGTTGTCCAGGAAGCCCTTGGCAGCCAGGCCGTCATAGGGGTTGTTCGTGCCGCCGAACCAGACGTCGGCGGAGGGCTTGCCGTTCTCCTCCTCGATCTTTGCGGGGACTTCGCCGGTGGACAGACGCTGATAGGTGGTCTTGATGCCGTACATCTCCTGGAACTTGTTGCAGGCGGCGGCGAGGTAATCCTCCTCGCAGGAGCCGTAGACGACCAGCTCGCCCTCGGCCTTGGCGGCGGAGACGAGATCGTTGCCGGCCTCCTGAGCGGGAGCCTCGGTCTTCGCGCCACAGGCGGCGAGAGCCAGGACCATCATCAGGGCAAGGATCAGTGCGATTGTCTTTTTCATGTTTTCCTCCTTCTTCGTTGTGAAAGCGCCGGCCCCTCCGAATCGTCCGCCCGGGGAACCCGGGAACGGGCAGGCCGGAAGAAACCTTCGCCTCCGTGTTTCACGGCGCCGCCGAAGCGCGCGCCGATGGTAGTTATCAATATACCACGCGCGGGCTCTGTTTTCAAGCAATTTATACAATTTTTCAAAGGATTAAGCGGCCGGCTTTTGCGTTTTTCGACAGCATGGCGCCGCGCCGGCCTCTGTTTTCAAAGAAATCCGTTGTGTTTTTGCTCCCGCGATGGTACAATTTTATCGGAAACAGAATCCGGAGGTGCGGCCTTCGCCGCGGAAAGGACGGAACATGAACAGGGAAAACGGGCCTCTGCGCCCCGAGGATTACGTCGAGCCCGCCTGCCTGCTCTGCGGCGAGCCCTTCGGCGCGGAGCCCAGGATCCGCGCGGTGCCGCAGCAGCGCATCGTCGAGAAGCTTGACGAGTACATGGGCCGCCGGGACTACGCCGGTGCCGAGCGGCACCTCCTGTACTGGATGGAGGAGGCGAAGCTCGGGCAGGACAAACGCGGGCAGCTGATGATCGCCAACGAGCTGATTGGCCACTACCGCAAGACCGGCGAGGGAGAAAAGGCCTTTGCGCGGATCGACGAGGCGCTTGGCCTGCTCGACGAGCTGGACTTCGGCGATTCGATCAGCGCCGGCACGACATACGTCAACGCCGCCACGGCCTGCAGCGCCTTCGGCGAGAACGAGCGCGCGCTCGCGCTGTTCGAAAAGGCCAGGACGGTCTATGAGGCCGCGCCCTCGCTGCGGCCGGAGCTGCTGGGCGGCCTGTACAACAACATGGCCCTCGCCTGCAAGGCGCTCGGCCGCTACGACAAGGCCTATGCGCTCTTCGAACGGGCGACGGCGCAGATGGGGAAGCTCCCCGGCGGCAAGCTGGAGCAGGCGATCACCTGCCTGAACGTGGCCGACACGGTGGCCGCGCAGCAGGGCCTCGAGGCGGGCGAAACGCGCATCTACGCCCTCCTGGACGAGGCCTGGGAGCTGCTGCAGGACGAGGCCGCGCCGCGCAACGGCTATTACGCCTTCGTCTGCGAGAAGTGCGCGCCCAGCTTTGCCTATTACGGCTGGTTCCTCGCGGCGGACGAGTTGCAGAAGGAGGCGAAGCGCATCTATGAAAGGACTTGAGCTCGCCCGGGATTATTTCGAGCGCTGCGGGCGGCCGATGCTCGAGCGGGACTTCCCGGAGCTGCTGCCCTTCCTGGCGGCGGGCCTCTGCGGCAGCGGCTCGGACTGCTTCGGCTGGGACGACGAGGTCTCGCAGGACCACGATTTCGAGCCGGGCTTCTGCCTCTTCCTGCCGGAGGAGGCGATCGTCGACCGGCGGCAGGAGTTTCTGCTGGAGCGGGCCTACGCGAAGCTCCCGCAGGACTTCGGAGGCGTCGGGCGCGCGAAAATGCTGCCGGTCGGCGGCGCGCGGCACGGCGTAATGCGCACGGCGGACTTCTTCCGGAAGACCGTCGGCAGCGAAAACGGCGCGCTGAGCACGGAGGACTGGCTCACGCTGCCGGAACAGACGCTGGCCGAGGCGACCAACGGCGCGATCTTCTTCGACGACTGGGGTGAGGTCAGCCGCATCCGCGCGCAGCTCGCGGCCTTCCCGGAGGACGTGCGCCTGAAGAAGCTGGCGGGCCGCCTGCTGCTGGCGGCGCAGGCCGGGCCCTACAACTACCGGCGCTGCCTGGCGCACGGCGAGAGCGGCGCGGCGCAGCTCGCGCTCTTCGAATTCGCCGACAGCGCCTCGGCCGCGGCCTTCCTGCTGGCAAGGCGCTACCGCCCCTATTACAAGTGGCGATTCCGCGCCCTGCGGGAGTTGCCCCTGCTCTCCGGGCTCGCCGATCCGCTGGAAAAGCTGATCACGGGCGGCGGAGCGGAGAGCGCGCGGGAAAAGGAGGCGCTGATCGACCGGGTCTGCGCCGCGCTTGCCGCCGAAGTCCGCGCGCAGGGCCTTGCAGGGGAGGAGAAAGACCTCGAAAGGCTGGCCTACGCCGTCAACGCCCGCGTGAAGGACGCGGAGCTGCGAAACCGCCATATCCTCGCGGCGGTCTGAGTACAAAACCGAAAAAAAGAGGCCGCAGAGCAGATGCTCTGCGGCCGGTTTGTCTGTCGGTTTTTTACCAGCAGGCGATGTTGCTGTCGGTGCGCGATTCGGTGCCGCCGACCAGCACGCCGTTCGGCTGCCGCAGGATGATCTGCCCGCGGCCGAAGCTCGTCGTGTCCGGGTCGACGCTCAGTTCGTGGCCGCGCTCCTCCAGCGCCCGGGCGAGCGGGGCGGGGAAGCGCGTCTCGACCGTCAGGCGTCCGTCGCGCATCCACTGCCAGCGCGGCGCGTCCAGCGCCTGCTGGGGGTCCATCCCGAAGTCCAGCAGATTCGTCACGACCTGCACGTGCCCCTGCGGCTGCATGTAGCCGCCCATCACGCCGAAGGGGCCGAGCGGTGCGCCGTCCTTCATCAGGAAACCCGGGATGATCGTATGGTAGCTGCGCTTGCCGGGGCGGAGGACATTGGCGTCGGCGGGGTTGAGCGAGAAGTCCGATCCGCGGTTCTGCAGCGCGACGCCGGTGCCGTCGACGACGATGCCGGAGCCGAAGCCCATGTAGTTGGACTGGATATAGGAGACCATATTCCCCTCGCCGTCCGCGCAGCAGAGGTAGACCGTGCCGCTCTTCGGCGGCAGCGCGCTGGTCCAGACCTGCGCCCGGCCGCTCATTTTCTCGGCCAGCGCCGCGCCGTAGGCCGGATCGAGCAGGCTCTGCGGGTCGACGGCCATCTCCCGCGGGTCGGTGACGACCTTCAGCGCGTCGGCGAAGGCCATCTTGACCGCCTCGATCTGCCGGTGGCAGGTCTCGGGATCCTCGCGGTCGCCCGGCTCGAAGTTTCGCAGGATGTTCAGCGCGAGCAGCGCGACGATGCCCTGCCCGTTGGGCGGGATCTCGCAGACCTCGCAGCCGCGGTAGGAAAGGCGCAGCGGCTCGACCCAGCTCGGCTCGTAGGCGGCCAGGTCTTCAAAGCGCAGATAACCGCCGTCCGCGCGGCTGGCCGCGTCGATTTTCCGGGCGGTTTCGCCGCGGTAGAAGCTTTCGCCCCGGCTCTCGCCGATCGAGCGCAGCGTGGCGGCGTGATCGGGCAGGCGCACGAGCTCCCCGGCGCGGGGCGTGCGTCCGTCGGGGGCGAAGCAGCGGAACCAGGGCTCGAAGACCGCGCCGCGCAGCCTGCGGGAGTATATTTCAAAGGCGCGCCGCCAGACGGCGGCCAGGTTCGGCGCGCAGGGATAGCCGTTTTCCGCGTAATCCACGGCGGGCGCGAGCGTCTCGGACAGCGTCAGCCGTCCGAAGCGCCCGTTCAGCGCCGCCCAGGCGCCGACCGCGCCCGGCACCGTGACAGGCGCCCAGCCGTGCCGTGGCATCCGGCCGTCTTGGGCGAACCCGTCGGCGATCACGCGCTCCGCCGAGGCGAGCATCGGCGCGGGGCCGCTGGCGTTGAGGCCGAAAAGCCGCCGCTCCTTTTCCGACCAGACCAGCGCGAAGGCGTCGGAGCCGAGACCGTTGGCGGTCGGCTCGACGACGGTGAGCGCCGCGGCGGCAGCCACGGCGGCGTCGACGGCGTTCCCGCCGCGGCGCAGGATCTCCAGCCCGGCCGCGGCGGCCTGGGGGCTGGAGCAGTTCACCATCCCGCCCCGGGCATAGACCGGAAAGCGCTGCGAAGCATAGCGCTGCGCCAGCGGATCGAAGGGCCCCTTCGGGGACGGGGAAAACAGCGTTTCGTTCGGCATGGGGATCATCCTTTTCGTTTTTTCTTCAGTATAAGTCACGCGCGGCGCTTTGACAAGATTAAGCTGAAAAAATACAGAAAAAATGGGGATTTACACATTATTTACAATATTTCTCTTTCCTTTCTCCGATATGTCCTGTATCATATACACAAAGGATCAGGGACGATTCCTGATCGGAGAGGAGGCTTTGCATGAAAGAGCAAAATGGCGGCCGGTCCTGGCTGCGCCTGGGGATCGTTGCAGCTGTTGCCGCAAGCCTGTTTCTGCTTGCCTGGCTGGGCATCCGGATCACGATGGCCGTCACGGCGCCGGGGACGGAGGACTTCCAAAGCTATCTCGCCGATCGCTATGACAAGGACTTCAGGCTGATTCGCCGCTATACCTACACCGATTGCACAGATGGGGAGAATTCCCGGTCGATCCGCTGGTGTCCGGCGGCGGAGTTCGAGGACCCGGAGACGGGAGTCCGCTTTTCCGTACGTGCCAGGAGCATCGGCGCGGTGCTGCGCGAGCTGACCTGGCTGGGCGACTGGATTCTGGATAATGATTTTTCCGACCAGATGCTGCGCTTCTGCGCCGCAGAGCAGGGCCTGACGATTGTTGACGACGGCTGCAATGAGATGTGCCTCGCGCTGACAAACGACCGTGAGACTGCGGAGAAGCTGCAGAAGATGACCGTTCGCTTCAACGAGCTCTGCGCCGTGAAGCCGGGATCGGAAAGCTGCGTGGCCCGGTTTGTCGTGTCCGGTGAAATAATAAGAAACCTTCACAGCGTTTATGCCGGCGATCTCAGCGATCGCTGGCTGGATCAGACCTGGCCCTTCTGCTATGATACCCCAATCGAGAAATACGAGGCCTTTCTGACCGAAGCCCTTGGCTGAATATCTCCGCATATAAAAAGCGACCCGTGAGCCGTCTGCTCACGGGTCGGTTTTTTGTCAGCTGCGCTCGTTTCGTTCTCCGCCGTCCGGCGCCTCGTGCCGGGCGCGGGACCGGCTGCGGCGGAATTCCCGGCGCTGGGCGGCGATCAGCAGGATCGCGCTCAGCAGCGCGCTGAGCGCCCAGACCCACAGCACGATCTTCGTGTAGCGGTGACTGATAAAGCCCGCGTAGGGGTTGATGGTCTCGATGACGAGGAAGGTCAGCATCATGCCGGTACAGACGATGCATACATGCGGCGCAAGCGCCTTGATCAGAGCCCAGATGCGTTTCACGGCGCCGCCTCCTCTTCTCCGCCGGCGAAGGCGGGCAGGCTCCCGTCGCGCTCGACGATGTAGATCATGTCCGAGATCTCGCGGATGCCCTCATAGGGAGAGCCGATGCTGA
Organism: Oscillospiraceae bacterium; assembly: GCA_017552325.1. Classification (GTDB taxonomy): domain Bacteria; phylum Bacillota; class Clostridia; order Oscillospirales; family Oscillospiraceae; genus Limivicinus. Next base: position 1,183 of record JAFZQE010000057.1, on the reverse strand, counting down.
CGAGCTCCGAGCCGAACATCATCGTGCTCGACTGGCCGCCGTCGAGGTTGAAGGCCTGCGTCAGCCCCAGGGACTCCGCCAGCAGCGCCAGCTCGTCGAGCGTCACGCCGGCGTCGGTCTCCGTGCGGCCCTCGACGGTGACGAAGCAGTAGTGCCCCGGCTCGTAGTAGCCCAGCATCGTGCGCGGCCGCGCCGCGTCGAAATATAGTACGTTCGGGTGCCCCTCTGCGTCCAGCAGCGCCGGGCCGAAGCTCCAGATCTGCCAGGCGCCCTCCGCCATGGCCTCGTCGAGGTCAAAGTCGTCGCCGGTCTGGTTGTAGGGCTTCCAGAAGGTGCGGATCGTGCCGTCATAGTAGAGCACGCAGACGGCGCGGGTCGGGTTCGAGTAGAAGAAGATCCCGTTTCGCAGCACGACGTACTCGCCGCCGGAGATGAAGCCGCAGTAGTCGCCGTTGATGGCGGCCAGCGCGTTTTCCCGCAGGGCCATGTCCTGCACCGTGGCGCGCGAGCCGTCATAGACCTCCGCGCCGCCGGCGAAGGTGGTGCGGAAGTTCTCGATGTTGCGGACGTAGATGTCGATGATGTGGACGTCGGAGTTGAACTGCCGGTCCTCGCTCAGCTCCAGCCGGACGTCGTGGGAGACGTAGAGCGTCTCGGTCTGAATGAGCTCGCCCTCCTCGGCGAATTTGTCCTGGAATTTCTCGCCGAACTGGCCGTAGTCGATCACGACCGGCTCCTCGGTGGGCTCGGGCGTCTCCTCCGCGCTGAGGACCGGCTCGGGCGTCGGCGTCGGCTTCGGGGAGGGCGTCGGGATCACCGAGACGCTGCGCGCGGGGGTGTTGCCGCCCGACGGGGCGCCGAGATTGCCGACCAGCACGTGGTGGAACAGCGCGTAGACGTTCAGACACAGCGCGATGGCCAGCACGTCGATCAAAATCAGCAGCGGGGCCGGGATCAGTTTCTTTCTTTTCACGCGATCACCTTACGTTCCTTGGTTTTCTGACTGCGGGGGCTCTTCGCCGTCCCCGGAAAGCGGCGCTTCGCCGCTTTTTCCCCTCCGGCGCAGCAGCGCCCAGACGCCCGCCGCGGCGGGGATCAGCAGCAGCGCCCAAAGCGGGGAAAGCTGCGGCTCGGGCTGGGGCTCCGGCATCGGGACCGGGCTCGGCGCGGGCGTCGGCGTCGG
>JAFZQE010000056.1 GCA_017552325.1 Oscillospiraceae bacterium | reverse complement strand
TGCGATCGCCCGGGGGATCGATGCGAAAAAGGAGGTCAGTTTATACAGGAACTTCTGCCCTTTCGTCAGGCGCAGGAATTCCAGATCGCTGTATCTTTTCATAACATTGCCCCTTTTGTTTTGTCAATTGCGAAACCCGTTTCGCAATTGAGGACTCGCGCTTATCGCAGCGGCTTCAGGCCGCTTTGGTCGGCGCGAGGCCTCGCTCAGCTCGGCTCAGGGTGTTTTTGAGGCGGCAGAGCTGCCTCAAAAACAATTGGAATTGCCTTCGGGGAGGAAATCCGAGCTTGTTTGCGAGAATCGCAATCCATTATTTATAAAAATGGTTGGAGCCAAGGGATTGACTCCAACCATAATGTTATGCGGGTGCAGCCAAAGGAATACTGTTCACTTCGGAAGCGTATTCGATCAGCCCGCGATCAGGCTGACTTCGCCGACCTCGCCGTCGAAGACGAGCTGCACGATGAAGCTGCCGTCGGCCTCAACGACCACGTTGTCGGCGGGGAAGTTCACATCCCAGCTGGCGCCCTGACGGCACTTCAGCTCTTCACCGGCCTTGAGCTCGAGTACTTCGGACTGGAAGACGCCCGGCTCGACCTCGGTCATCGGGAAGTCGGTATCCCACATGGTGCCGCAGATGCCGCCGATGACGGACCAGGCGTTCTTCTCCTCGTCGCTCATGTTGAAGACGGCGGAGATAGCGGCGGTGTAGTTGTCCAGAGCCTGCTGCAGGCCGGCCTCGTCGGTGGCCTCCTTGACGTCAGTGCCGATGACCTTGGCGATATCCCACCAGGAGCCGTGGATCTGGCCCTGCGGCACAGAGTACTGGTTCTGCTGGAACAGAGCGGCCAGAGCAACGTTGGCCTGCACGTCGGGGTTGGCCTGGTCAGCCAGGTTGGCGGGGCCCCACTTGACAGCGTTGAAGCGCTCCAGCTGGCCTTCCTCACCGGTCAGGTACTGCGCGAGCCTGTGCAGAGCGGCGGCGCGGGTGGCGTCGGTCTGGGGCTTGACGCCCATCAGCTTGCAGCCGTTGAAGGAGCCCATGTGGTACTCCTGGCCGTCCACCTCGAAGGAGGGCAGAGCGGCGGCGCCCAGGTTGTCGCCCAGGATGCCGGCGACGGTCTCGTAGGCCCAGGTGCCGGTCACGACCACGGCGCAGCCGGAGTCAAAGCCGGCGCCGTCGGAGGAGCTGATGTAGTAATGGGAGTCGAGCAGCTTCTTCATGCCCTTGACGGCGATCAGGCCGTTGGGGCTGTTGAAGGTGTCGCGGATGGAGATGAAGGAACCGTCGGAATCGGTCTCCCACTCGGACTTGCAGCCGGTGCCGAAGAACCAGGAGGCGATGTACCACGCGGAGGTCTCATTCTCCATGGAGAAGTACTTGCCGGCGGCCTCGCAGTCGGCGATCAGCTTCTCGAGGGAGCCGACGTCCTCCTCGGGGATGACGGACTTGTCATAGTACATGAAGTAGCCGTTGTCGGAGGTCAGGGGGTAGGCGAAGAGGTCCTCGCCCATGGTGGCGGCGGCCACGACGCCGGCGTCGTTGGCGGCGCGGACGGTCTCAGCGGCCTTCACGCCGAGCTTGGCAAGAGCACCGGCCTGCACCAGACGGGCGAACTGGTCCTGCGCGAAGCAGAAAATATCGCCGCCGGCTTCGACGTCGGTGATCATCTGGGTGGCGGCGTCGCCCTCGCCGACGGCCTCGACCGTGGCGTTGAAGACGATACCGTCGGTGTTGCTGGCGTTGAAGTCTTCGATCTGCTGTTTGGTCAGGTCAACGATCGCGTCGGCGACCCAGACGGTGATATCATAGGTGCCGGCAAGCTGGCTGGCTGCGGAAGCGGTGCCGCTCACGCACAGCGCAAAGATCATGACCAGAGCCAGAGTCAATGACAATACTTTTTTCATACTTTTTCCTCCTTGTTTTTCTTTGCTTGGCTTTGCCATTGGATTGCCCGAAAAAGAACTTCTGCGGGATCTGCGGGGACGGCTGGGCCGCTTCCGCAAATGTTACAGATTCTTTAACGATGATATTATACTATTCTGATTCTATCTTGTCCACGGGCAGACCATCATCTTTTTTCACAAAATATGCTTCAAAAATTTGTGCAAATTATTTGTGGAAGGCGCGGAAAAAGAGCAGACCGGGCGGTCGATGCCGCCCGGTCTGCCTGTTCCTGTTTTTCCCAACTCAGCCCGCCGTATTGAGGGCCGCGCCGTCGATCTTGCCCCAGGCGCCGTTCCCCGCGCCGGAGCACCTGACGTAGACGCCCACGGTCAGGGTCTGCCCTTCGGCGCAGTCGACGCCGTCCACCGCGCCGGTGTCCCAGTTGGCGTAGGTCGTGATCGTCATCGGCGCGGTGCCGACGAGCTCGCCGTCGCGCTTGACGTAGGCGTAGATCTCCTGCTCTCCGGCGTCGCCGCCCATGATGGAGACGGAGAAGCGGTAGCGCCCGGCCGGAAGCTCCCGCAGCTCCTGCTCGAGCGTGAATTCCACGCTGTCGCGCCTGGCGCTCCAGAAGTGCATGTGCCGCGTGCCGTCGAGCGAGTCGCTGAGCTTGTCCTCGACATAGAGCTCGTCCGCGCCGGCGAGGTCCTCGAGCGTCCAGCCCGTCAGGTCGCCGGTCTCGAAGTCGGGATTGAGCAGATAGTTGTACTTCACCAGCTCCACCGTGCAGCGGACGGGCATATCGCCCGCCGTGCCCTCGACCGTGAAGCGTCCCTCGCGGCCGCCGTACCGGGCGGTGAGCTCTTCGCCGCTCTCCTGCCACACGACGGGCACGGGCTGCCGGCTGTTGTCGCTCATGACGGCGTCGACCGTCTCCGGCAGCGCGATGGGGCCGCTCATGTCCAGCGTCAGCATCGGTTCCT
>JAFZQE010000055.1 GCA_017552325.1 Oscillospiraceae bacterium | reverse complement strand
GGAGATTCTGGATATCACGCCGTATCTGGAGCGCAAGCCCAAGGCGCTCTCCGGCGGCCAGCGCCAGCGCGTCGCCATCGGCCGCGCGATCGTGCGCGCGCCGAAGGTCATGCTGATGGACGAGCCGCTCTCGAACCTCGACGCCAAGCTGAGAAACGAGATGCGCGCAGAGATCATCAAGCTGCGCAAGCGCATCGACACCACCTTCATCTACGTCACGCACGACCAGACCGAGGCCATGACGCTCGGCGACCGCATCGTCATCATGAAGGACGGCTACATCCAGCAGATCGGCACCCCGCAGGAGGTCTTCAACCACCCGGCGAACCTCTTCGTCGCGGGCTTCATCGGCATGCCGGTGATGAACTTCTTCGACGCCGAGCTCAAGCGCGAGGGCGACAGGTACTTCGTCGAGCTCGCCGGCTACCGGGTCGAGCTCTCTCCCGAAAAGGAAGAGCGCCTGCTGAAGAACGGTGTGCAGAGCCAGCCGATCACCCTGGGCGTGCGCCCCGAGCACACCGAGGTGAGCGAGGACGGCGTGGAGGCCCGCGTGGACGTCAGCGAAATGATGGGCTCGAGCGTGCATCTGCACGTCACCGCCGAGGACCGCGACGTCATCATCATCGTCCCGACCGTCGACATGAAGGGCAACTACCGCATGGGCGACACCATCCGCTTTGCCTTCGACGGCAATGTGGCCCACGTGTTCTCCAGGGACACCGACCGGAACCTCGAGTTCTGAGCGGCGCAACTGAATCGTTGACCGTTCCTTCCGACCGCGGCCCTTTCGGGCCGCGGTTTTTTTGAGGTCCCGGCGCCGGGAGGGGATTTTCCTGTGGATTTCTTCGCGCGGCTATGGTATATTGATAGCGCAAGGGTGGTGCTTTTCGATGACCAAGATCCTCTTTGTCTGCCACGGGAATATCTGCAGAAGTCCGATGGCGGAATTTTATATGAAAGACCTGGCCGCGCGCGCGGGGCTGGCGGACGGGTTCGAGATCGTCTCCGCCGCCACGAGCAGCGAGGAGCTGGGCAACGGGGTCTATCCCCCGGTGCGCGCTCTGCTGGACCGGCAGGGCATCGACTGCCGCGGCAAGCTCGTGCGGCTGCTGCGCGCCTCGGACTACGAGGCCTTCGACCTGCTGATCGGCATGGACGAGTGGAACCTGCGCTCGATGCGCCGCCTCTTCGGGGCGGACGCGGCGGGCAAGCTGCGCCTGCTGCTCGATTTCGCCGGGCGGCCGGGCGAGGCCGTGGCCGACCCATGGTACACCCGCGACTTCCGCGCCGCCTGGGACGACGTGACCGCCGGCTGCCGCGGCCTGCTCGAGCAGCTGACCGGCACGAAGCTCATCGACTTCGCCGGCTGCGAGAGCCGGGAGGCGCTCTACGCCGTACTGCGGCGCGAGATGGGCTGGGAGGACTGGTACGGCGGCAATCTCGACGCGCTCTGGGACGTGCTGACCGGCCTGCCGCACGAGGGCGAGCGCTTCACTGTCGCTCTGCCGCATGCCGACAGCCCTGTGTACGATTACGCGGTGCGCATCCGCGACGTGTTTCATGAGGCAGAGGAGCGGGCGTGATTCCGCTCCTCGAATTATTGTGAGGGATAAGATGAAACGGATCGGAACATGGCTGCTGTCGCTGTTCTGCATGGCGCTGCTGCTGTCGCTGTATCCTGTGACAGCCGCCGCGGACACCGGGCCCAAGCCCTCGGTCGAGATCAGCTTTGACAACGTGGGGGACGAGCCCTGCTACGGAACGCTGCTGTCAAATGTCGAAAGCACCGGGCCCTGGTCGGTCTGGGACGGAAGCCGGCGGAACGCGAGATATACGACGGGCACGGAAATCGAGGAACTGTCAGGAAAAGCACCTTATGATATCTGGCAGGCCTTCGTCCAATATGAGGATCCGGACGGCTTCTTTTTTCTTCAGATGGTCTGGGACCTGCGGGAAACCGGCCGGATCGACTGGAGCTATTACCCGCCGGACACCTTCAAGATCCTGCTGTATTACCCGGAAACCGGCCGCTTCGCCGTCAGCGGGATCCAGCAGCGCTTCGCGTTTCATGCCCGATATCGGGTCGATCTGCAGAACGGAGCAGCCGAAACGCTTCGGGTCGAACGCGTCTTTTCCTGGGGCGGCGAGATCCCTTCGTTCCTGTTCCGGCTCGCGCTGACGCTCGTTGTGGAGCTTGGGATCGCGCTGCTGTTCGGGATCCGGAACCGAAAGCAGCTGCTGTATATCACCGCCGTGAACATCGTGACGCAGCTGTTGCTGAACCTGGCGCTCCTGTTCGCAATAGGGGCGGGCCTCCCGCCCGGGATCGCGTTTATCAGCGCGCTGTATCTGCCCGGCCTCGAGCTGGGGATCGTCGTTCTGGAGGCGGTCGCCTACTGCCTGCTTCTGAAAAAGCACGCCCGGTATCCCAGGAAAAACATTTTTTACGTTTTGTACGCCATCGTCGCCAACGCGGCGTCCCTTTTCCTGGGCTTTGTTCTGGCGATCTTTCTGCCGGGTCTTTTCTGATCGAACAAACAGAACGGCCGGGAGGGCATTGCCCTCCCGGCCGGTTTATTATATAGCGTTTCGCCGCAGGCGGAGCTATTCGATCTCCTGTTCCAGGCTGTCAAACAAATCGCAGCTGAAGAATTCGCCGAGGCTGATCTGCAAGCCGTCGCACAGCTTCTTTACCGTGATCACCGAGACGTCGCGCCGTCTCGCGTCCATCATGCTGTACACCGTCGAGGGTGTGACGCCGGAAATGTTCGCGAGTTCATTGAGTTTTATACTTTTTTCAGCGCACATTTCCCGAATTCTGGCAGAAACGGCATCTTTTACCGACATTTCCTTCACCTCCGGAAATATTGTAAAAAAATTTACGCAAGCGCGTGTACGCACTTGCGTAAATTTATCATTTGCTGTATAATGTTTTTATCCACAAGGGGGAACGAAAAAAGGGGGAAAGTTCTTTCCTCTTGCGCCGGACAGATCTGCTTCCAAAAAAGCTTAAAAAACAACTGCAATGACAAGGAGGATTATATGAAAAGATTCTTGAGCCTGCTTTTGTGCATGCTGATGATGGTCTCCCTGATCCCGGCTGCGCCGGCTCTTGCCGCGAGCGGCGTGGCGATCAACGAGAGAAACTTCCCGGATGATACCTTCCGGAAATATGTGTCGGAAAACTTGGACGGCAATCAAAACGGCTATTTGAGCACAAAAGAGTTAGGCGCAAAACAAATCGACATCCCTGCAGATTATAATACGATTCGCTCGCTGAAAGGGATCGAGCTCTTTTATGCCCTTGAGACGTTGAAATGCAGCAGCATTAGTAATCTAACCGAATTGGACCTGTCACAGAATATCGAGTTGAAATCGTTGGATTGCAGCTATGACTGCAGTTTGAGCAAGCTGAACGTATCGGGAAACGCGAAACTGGAAAGCCTTAGCTGCAGCAATGCGGCGCTGACCAAGCTGGACGTGAGTCATAATCCTGCACTGAAAATTCTGATTTGCTTTGAAAACAGCTCGCTTACCGAGCTGGACGTGTCAAAGAATCCCGAACTGGAGAGCCTGGGGGTCACTGGCACCGGCCTGACCGAACTGGATGTGAGTCATAATCCCTCACTGAAAAAACTGGTGTGCATGAACACCGGCATTATTGCGCTGGATCTTTCCAATTGCCCGCTTCTCGTGGAGACGATAGAAAAAGGGAATCATGACGTGAGCCCCAATACTGAACATTGGACGTATTATGGCGAAGGCGAAAGCTACTGGATTTTTGTTCCGGCAGGTAGTGCTTTGATCCTCTATCATAAACCCGTGATTTCGACGCAGCCGACGTCGGTAACGGCATCGGCAGGCTCCACGGCAGCGTTCACAGTCCAAGCCGATGGCGCAAAGAGCTTCCAGTGGTATTACCGCAAGACGCCGACCGGCGCATGGAACAAGTGCACCAACGGTACGGACGCGACACTGACGGTGGAGGCGAAGACTTACCGCAACGGCTACCAGTACCGCTGCAGAGTGTCCAACCCGGGCGGCTATAAATACAGCTCGGCGGCGACACTGACGGTACTTACCAAGCCCACGATTACGACCCAGCCGACCGACCAGAGCGGTTCTGCGGGCACAACGGTGAATTTCACGGTCAAAGCCGACGGCGCCGAGACTTACCAGTGGTACTACCGGACGAGCAGCACGGGGACCTGGAAAAAGTGCACCGGCACCGGCGCGGCAACAGCGACCTTGACGGTTGAAGCCAAGAGCTACCGCAACGGCTACCAGTACCGCTGCAAGGTGTCCAATGCTGTTGGCTACAAATACAGCAGCATCGTTACGCTGACGGTAAAGTAACGCGAAGCCAAAGAAAAAGACACGGCCGGGAGGGCATCGCCCTCCCGGCCGTTCTTTGTTGTTTTCCGTTAAATGAATGCGTAAGTTTTCATCCTGTCCAGCGCCTTGAGGAGCTGGCTCTGCGGCAGGGCCAGGTTCATCCGGATCGAGCAGGGCCAGAAGAAGCTCTCGCCGTTCTGCCAGATGACGCCGACCTCCGCGCCGCGGCGCAGCAGCTCGTCGATCGTCACGCCGTGCGCCCGGCACCAGTCGCCGCAGTCGAGGAAGAGCATGTAGGTGCCCTCCGAGCGCATGGCCTTCACGCCGGGGAAGTTGTCGCGGATATAATCGCAGGCGAGGCGCATGTTGTCGTCCACGACCGCGCACATCTCCTCCAGCCACTCCTCGCCCTCGCTGAAGGCGCCGATCAGCGCGTGCATGCTCAGCACGTTCGGGCTGTTGTAGTGCGTCGTGTCGCTCTCGCGGCGCAGGCGGTCGCGCAGGCGCTGATTGTAGACGATGTGGTAGGAGCCGACGAGCCCGGCCAGCGAAAAGCTCTTGCTCGGCGCGTAGAAGGCCAGCGTCCGCTCCCGCGCGTCGGCGGAAATGCTCTGCGTCGGGATGTGTCGGTGGCCGGGCATGATGATGTCCGACCAGATCTCGTCGGAGAGCACGATGCAGTCGTTCTTCGCGTAGATCTCCATCGCCTTCTCGATCTCCCAGCGCTCCCAGACGCGCCCCGTCGGGTTGTGCGGCGAGCAGAAGACCGCGACGTGGATGCGCTTTTCCCTCAGCTTGCGGTCCATGTCCTCGAAGTCCATGCGCCAGATCCCGTTCCCGTCCATCTTCAGGTCGCTGTGCACGGCGACGCGGCCGATATTCTCAAGCACGTGGGTGAAGCCGACGTAGGTCGGCGCGTGCAGCAGGATCTCCTCGCCGGGGGCGGTCAGCATCCGGATGGCCGAGCTCACGCCGCCGAGCACGCCGTTTTCGTAGCCGATGTGCTCCTTCTCGAGGCCGGCGACGCCGTTGCGCCGCTCCTGCCAGCCGATGATCGCCCGGTAGTATTCCTCCGGCAGCGGGAAGTAGCCCAGCGAGGGGAATTCCAGGCGGCGGCGCATCGCCTCGAGGATCGGCGGGGCGGTGGGGAAGCTCATGTCCGCGATCCAGAGCGGGATCGCGTCGAAGCCCTCCTTCACGCTCAGACCCGGAAAGGGGATGAAATCGGCGGCGATGGAATCCCGCCCGCGGCGGTCCAGCACGGTGGTGAAATCGTATTTCATGGCGGCTCCTTTTGTCACATGGCGCGGCATGCGCCTCTTTTTTCGCCCTTATCGTATCAAAATATCCGGCGCTTTGTCAATCGCCGCTCTTGACTTTCCGGGAAAAAAGGCTATAATAAGTAGCACACTACGTATTTATCCGGCTCCGGCCGGGGAAAGGAGAGGGCATGGAGCACAACATGCCGATGGGGCTGCGTTTTTCGCTGCTGCACCGGGCCTTTATGAAGCAGCTCAACGCGAGGCTGCAGGAAAAGGGCCTGACCGGGGTGCAGTTCGGCGTGCTGGGTCAGCTGGACCGGCTCCGCCGCGCCGGGCGTGAAGAGATCAACCAGCGCGACCTGGAGGCGGCCACGCGCGTGACCCATCCGACGATGACCGAGATCGTCAAGCGCCTGGAGAAGCAGGGCTTCGTCGTCTGCGCGCCAAGCGAACGCGACCGGCGCTTCAAGTCGATCCGGCCGACCGAAAAGGCCGACGCGCTGCGCCGGGAGATGGACGAGCTGGACGGGAACATCTACCGCGAGCTCTGTCGGGGGCTGACACCGGAGGAGGTCGCGTCTCTGGGCAAAATCACCGACAAAATGCTGGACAACATTTTCAGCGAATGCTGCAGAAAGGAAGGAGGCGGAGCCGATGCTTAAAACCTTCTCCAAGTGCATCCGGGAGTTCAAGCTCCCGACGATCCTGACGCTGCTGATGATCATCGGCGAGGTCTTCATCGAGGTGCTGATCCCCTTCCGTACGAAGGATCTGGTCAACGGCATCCAGGAGGGCATGTCGATGGACGAGCTGCTGCGCCTGGGCCTGATCCTGGTCGTGATGGCCGTCGTGTCGCTCTGCTTCGGCGCGGGCGCCGCCATCCTCGGCGCGAAGGCCTCCGCGGGCTTCGCGCGCAACGTCCGCGGCGACGTGTTCCGCCGCATCCAGGGCTTCAGCTTTGAAAACATCGACCGCTTTTCCACCGCCTCGCTGGTGACGCGCCTGACCACGGACGTCGGCTATGTGCGCATGGCCTTTATGATGACGATCCGCGCCGCGGTGCGTTCGCCGCTGATGGTCATTTTCTCGACGGTGATGGCCTGGACGATGGGCGGCTCGCTCGCGCTGACCTTCGTCGTCGTGATCCCGGTGCTCTTCGGCGGCCTGCTGCTGATCGCCCGCAAGGCGATGCCAGCCTTCCGCGCGGTCTTCCGCAAATACGACCGCATGAACGAATCCATCGAGGAGAACGTCCGCGGCATGCGCGTGGTCAAGGGCTTCGCCCGCGAGGACCACGAAAAGGAGAAGTTCGCCAAGGCCTCGAAGGACATCGCGAAGGACTTCACGAAGGCCGAGCGCATCGTCGCGATGAACAACCCTCTCATGACGCTCTGCGTCAACTTCAACCTGGTCTTCATCCTCTGGGTCGGCGCCAGGATGATCGTCACCAGCCGGGGCACGGTCATCAACGTCGGCGAGATCTCCGCGATGATCACCTACGGCATGCAGATCCTGATGAGCCTGATGATGCTCTCGATGATCTACGTGATGATGACGATCTCCTGGGAGTCGATGAAGCGTCTGCGCGAGGTCCTCGAGGAGGAGCCCTCGCTGAAGAACCCGGAAAATCCCGTGACCGAGGTCGCGGACGGCTCGGTGGACTTCGAGGGCGTCAGCTTCAAGTATTCCCGCGCCGCGCACACCGACGCGCTCAGCGGCGTCGACCTGCACATCCCGAGCGGCAGCACCGTCGGCATCCTCGGCGGCACCGGCTCCGGCAAGAGCACGCTGGTGCAGCTGATCCCGCGCCTCTACGACGCGACGGAGGGCGCCGTCCGGGTCGGCGGGCGCGACGTGCGCGACTACGACATCGAGGCGCTGCGCAACGCCGTTTCGATGGTGCTGCAGAAGAACCTGCTCTTCTCCGGCACGATCCGCGAGAACCTGCGCTGGGGCAACGAAAACGCCACGGACGAGGAACTGGAGGAGGCCTGCCGCCTCGCGCAGGCGGACGAGTTCATCCGCAGCTTCCCCGAAGGCTACGACACCCATATCGAGCAGGGCGGCACGAACGTCTCCGGCGGGCAGAAGCAGCGCCTGTGCATCGCCCGTGCGCTGCTGAAAAAGCCGAAGATCCTCATTCTGGACGACTCGACCTCCGCGGTCGACACGCGCACCGACGCGAAGATCCGCGCGGGCTTCAAGGCCTACATCCCCGAGACGACCAAGATCATCATCGCCCAGCGCGTGGCCTCCGTCGAGGACGCCGACCTGATCCTTGTCATGGACGGCGGCCGCATCGCGGCCCAGGGCACGCACGCCGAGCTGATGAAGTGCAGCGATATTTACCGCGAGATCTACGAGCAGCAGACGAAGGGAGGTGCGGGCGATGAAGAATAAGCGCAGGGGGCCGGGCGGTCCCGGCGGCCCCGGCGGCCCCGGCGGCCCCCACGGCGGCCCGCCGAGCCGCGGCGCCAGCCTGAAGGCAAACTTCTCTGCCATGGCCTGGACGATCAAAAAGTTCTTCGGCTTCTACCCCGTCCTCGCGCCGCTGGCCATGTTCTGCATCCTGTTTTCCGCCCTCGTCGCCGCCGTGCCGAACTTCTTCATCATCCAGAACGTCCTCCACGGCGTGGAGAACTGGGTGGAGAGCGGCGACTGGGCCGCGGCCCGGGGCGAGATCCTGCCCCAGATCTTCCTGCTGATCGGCGTTTACGTCCTGTCGCTCTGCTCGCTGACGCTGGAGACCCAGCTGATGGCGGTCATGACGCAGGGCTTCCTGGACAAGATGCGCCGGGAGATCTTCAACGGCATGCAGGATCTGCCGATCCGCTTCTTCGACAGCAACAAGACCGGCGACATCATGAGCTACTACACCAACGACATCGACACGATGCGCCAGCTCGTCAGCCAGTCGCTGCCCTCGCTGATCCGCTCGGGCGCCGTGGTGGTGGCGGTGTTTGCGATCATGCTGTATTCGAGCGTCTGGATGACGCTGGTGCTGCTGGTCGGCGTGGCGGCCATGTTCTTCGTGGCCAAGACCGTCGGCGGCGGCTCCGCCCGCTTCTTCATGGAGCAGCAGAAGGCCGTGGCCGCGATGGAGGGCTTCGCCCAGGAGTCGATGAACGGCCAGAAGGTCATCAAGGTCTTCTGCCACGAGGAGCAGAGCATCCGCGACTTCGACGCGGCCAACGACGAGCTCTTCCGCGTCGGCTACCGCGCCAACGCCTACGCCAGCATGCTCGGCCCGATCATCGCCAACATCGGCAACGTCCTCTACGTGTCCCTCGCGCTGGTCGGCGGCATCCTCATCCTCACCGGCGTCCCGAACCTCAGCATCTCCGGCGGGATCTTCGACGTCGCGGTGCTGATCCCCTTCCTGACCAAGGCGAGGCAGTTCACCGGCAACGTCAACACCCTCTCCCAGCAGATCAACTCCATCGTCATGGCCGGCGCGGGCGCGCAGCGCATCCTCTCGCTGGTCGAGCAGCCGCCCGAGGTCGACGACGGCTACGTCACGCTGGTCAACGTCGTCGAAAATGCCGACGGCACGCTGACCGAGACGCAGGAGCACAGCGGCCACTGGGCCTGGCGGCATCCGCACGAGGACGGCAGCCTGACCTACACCCCGCTGCGCGGCGACGTGCGCCTGACGGACGTGGACTTCGCCTACGTCGAGGGCAAGGACGTGCTGCACGACATCTCGGTCTACGCCGAGCCGGGCCAGAAGGTGGCCTTCGTCGGCGCGACCGGCGCGGGCAAGACGACGATCACGAACCTCATCAACCGCTTCTACGACATCGCCGACGGCAAGATCCGCTACGACGGCATCAACGTCAACAAGATCAAGAAGGACGACCTGCGCCGCTCGCTGGGCCTGGTGCTGCAGGACACGAACCTCTTCACCGGCACCGTGATGGACAACATCCGCTACGGCCGCCTGGACGCGAGCGACGAGGACTGCATCCGCGCGGCGAAGCTCGCGGGCGCGGACGACTTCATTCAGCGTCTGCCCGAGGGCTATGAGACAATGCTGCGCAACAACGGCGCGAACCTCTCGCAGGGGCAGCGGCAGCTGCTGGCCATCGCCCGCGCCGCCGTGGCCGACCCGCCGGTGATGATCCTCGACGAGGCGACCTCCTCGATCGACACCCGCACCGAGGCCATCGTGCAGCGCGGCATGGACGAGCTGATGAAGGGCCGCACGGTCTTCGTCATCGCCCACCGACTCTCGACCGTCATGAACGCCGACGTCATCATGGTGCTCGAGCACGGCCGCATCATCGAGCGCGGCAGCCACGAGGAGCTGATCGCCCGGAAGGGCACCTATTACCAGCTCTACACCGGCGCCTTCGAGCTCGAGTAGTGCGTAGTGCTTAGTGCTTAGTGCTTAGAGAGTTCGGAGTTCGGAATCAGGAATTAGGAATTAAAAAACGGAAAAACATTCGTTCGGGCGGCCCTTGGGCCGCCCGTTTCCGCAGGGGCCCGGCCGCGGGCTCACCGGCGGCCCGTTTCCGCAGGGGCGGGGCTTGCCCCGCAAAAAGCCTCCCTTCCGCAGAAGGGAGGTGGCGTCCGGCGTCTCCCGCAAGCCGGACGACGGAGGGTTTCTTTTTTTAGGGAAACCCCCAGTCACGGCTTCGCCGCGACAGCCCCCTTTTGCGAAAGGGGGCCTAAAGAACCCGCCCGGGAAAAATCCCGGGCGGGAGTTTTTCTATAAACTAAAAACTGAAAACTGAACACTCCCGTTCTTGCGCAGCGGCGATGCGCTGTGGTATGATAGGCGCGTATTGTTTCACCGGGCGCGGAAGCGCCGGAACCCGGAGGTGTCCTATGAGCAGTCATATCATCAGCACCGGCATCCAGGGGCTTGACAGGGCCCTGGACAGCCTGCGCTCGGGCGACATCGTCGCCTGGCAGATGGAGAGCATCGGCGACTATATGTTCGTGTCGACCCAGTTCGTCACCGACGAGGTGCCCACCGGGCGCCGCATGGTCTATTTCCGCTTCGGCGAGCACGAGGAGCTGATCCCCACCGCCGCCCTGCAGGAGCGCGGCGCCAACATCGTCAAATACGAGCTCGACCCCTCCGTCGGCTTCGAGACCACCGCCGTCAAGGTGCACCGCATCATCTCCTCCGAGCCGGAGGACAGCTTCTTCCTCTTCGACTGCCTGTCCGAGATGCAGAAGCACTGGTTCTCCGACATGATGGTCTGCAACTTCTTCGAGCTGACCGGCGAATTCATCCGCGAGCGCGGCGCGCTGTGCTACGTCGCGCTGGAATACGCGCGCCACACCTACGACACGATCGCCCGCATCCGCCGCGCGACGAGCGTGCTGCTGAACATCCGCACGATCGAGGGCATGACCTACATCCACCCGGTCAAGGTGCAGAACCGCCGCACGCCGACGATGTACTTCCCGCTGCGCGTCCACGGCACGCACTGCGAGACCGTCACCTCCAGCGCAGAGACCTCCGGCATCTTCGACATCTTCACCCAGACCGGCGAGCACCGCGACTGCTGGGACAGCATGTTCGACTCCGTCGATCCGGACAACCCGGAGCCGACGGACGAGGCCGGCCGCCGGCTGAAGGAGCATATCATGAAGTGCCTGCTCGGCACCGAGCCGCTGCGCCTGAAGCTCTGCCGCAAATACTTCTCCGTCAGCGACCTGATGGACATCAAAAAGCGCGAGATCGGCACCGGCTGCATCGGCGGCAAGTCCGTCGGCATGCTGCTTGCCCGCCACATCATCCGCGACACCGACCCCGAGCTCTACGCCCGGCGCATCGCCCCGCACGACTCCTATTACATCGGCGCGGACGTGTTCTACACCTACGCCGTGCAGAACAACATCTGGGAGCTGCGCACGAAGATGGAAAAGCCGGAGGACTATCTGGCGCTGGCCGGCGAGGTGCGCAGCCGCCTGCTGACCGGCCGCTTCACGCACGCGGTCCGCGAGCAGTTCCGCTCGATGCTCGAGTATTTCGGCCAGTCGCCGATCATCGTGCGCTCCAGCTCCCTGCTGGAGGACGGCATCGGCAACGCCTTCGCCGGCAAGTACGAGAGCGTCTTCTGCCCCAACCAGGGCAGCATGGAGGAGCGCTACGAGGACTTTGAAAACGCGGTTCGCACGGTCTACGCCAGCACGGCCAGCCCCGCCGCCTACCGCTACCGCGCCGACCGGAACCTCCTCAACCGCGACGAGCAGATGGCCCTGCTGGTGATGCGCGTCAGCGGCGACTGCCACGGGGACTACTACTTCCCGCACCTCGGCGGCGTCGGCCACTCGAAAAACCTCTACGTCAACGGCCCCAGCAGCGGCGCGAACAACAAGGGCATGCTGCGCCTGGTCTTCGGCATGGGCACCCGCGCCGTCGACCGCGAGGCCGACGACTACGCCCGCTTCATCCGCCTCGACGCGCCGACCGCCCCGCCGCTCGTGGCCTACGGCGACGAGTACCGCTACAGCCAGCACAAGGTGGACGTCATCGACATGAAAAACGACCGCTTCGCCACCGTGCCGGTCGAGGCGATCGACCTGGGCACGCTGAACACCGACCGCTGGCTCTTCATGGAGCCGGACCTCGCCACCGCCGAGCGCTACCGCGAGCACGGCCTGTTCAACGAGCCGGTCCCCAACATCCTCAACTTCCAGAAGCTCCTGCGCAGGACCGATTTCGCCGCGGTCATGACCCGGATCATGGCCATCGTGGCCGAGAAGTACGAATACCCGGTCGACCTCGAGTACGCCGTCAACTTCACCCCGAAGGGCGACTACGGCATCAATCTCCTGCAGTGCCGCACGCTGCAGGCCAGCGGCGTCGGCCAGGCGGGGATCAAGCCGCGCGTGACGGACTATTACTGGCACATCAGGGGCAATTTCATGGGCGGCAACGCCGCGCTGCCGGTGCGCTACGCCGTTTTCGTCAAGGTCGAGCCCTATCTCGCCCTCGGCGAGCAGCAGAAATACGCCGTGGCGCGGCAGATCGGCGAGCTCAACCGCCTGCTGCGCGGCAAGAGCGCCATCCTGCTCGGCCCCGGCCGCTGGGGCACCACGACGCCGAGCCTCGGCGTGCCGGTGGGCTTCGCGGAGATCAACAACTACCTCAGCATCTCGGAGCTGGCCTACAGCTCCCACGGCCTGCGGCCGGAGCTGAGCTACGGCAGCCACTTCTTCCAGGACCTCGTCGAGACTGGCATCTTCTACACGGCCATCTACCAGGGCGAGCGCGGCTGCGCGTTCAACGAGGCGCTCTTCGACCGCTGCCCCGAGCTCTACCGCGAGCTGACCGGCGACGAGCGATACGCGGAGGTCATCAAGGTCTACGACCTGGGCGAAAAGGGCGCGATCCTGTTCTCCGAGATGGAGACCCAGGAGTGCTTCCTCGGCGCGCTGTGATGCGTTTTAGTTTTTAGTTTTTAGAAGAACGCCCGCCCGGGAAATCCCGGGCGGGTTCATCTTTTCTATCTAAGCACTACGCACTAAGCACTCACTTCACCGTCAGCGTCGCGGCCGTGCTGTAGCGGAAGCCCTCGCTGTTGATGACCTTGCAGCGGTACTGGTAGCCGCTGCGGAAGCTCTTGGCCTCGACGGTCAGGGTCGCGGTCGTCGCGCCGGCGCCCGTGCACTTTGTCCAGCTGCCGCTGTCCGAGGTCCGGTAGTACCACTGGTATGCCGTCGCGCCGTCGGCCTTGACGGTAAACTTCACCGTCGTGCCCGGCGAGGCCGTTTTGCTCGCGGGCTGGGTCGTGACGACCGGCTTGAGCGACACGTTCAGCGTCGCCGCGCTCGTGTAGACGTAGCCCGCCGCGTTTGTTATTTTGCAGCGGTACTGGTACTCGTTCCGCCCGCTTGTCGCCTTGACGGAGAGCGTCGCGGTCCGGTTCCCCGTCAGGGAGGTCTTGGTCCAGCTCCCGGCGCTCGAGGTGCGGTAATACCACTGGTAGCTCTCCGCGCCGCTCGCTTTGACCGTGAACTTCGCCGTCGTGCCGACGTAGGCCGTCAGCGACTTCGGCTGGGTCGTAACCGAGGGCTTGTCCATCACCGTCAGCGTCGCGGCCGAGCTGTAGCGATAGCCCGCCGCGTTCGAGACCTTGCAGCGGTACTGGTAGCCGTTCCTGGCCGCGGTCGCCTTGACGGAGAGGGTCGCGGTCTTGTTCCCGCTCAGCGTGGTCTTGGCCCAGCTGCCGCTGCTGCTCTTGCGATAGTACCACTGGTAGCTCGCCGCGCCGCTCGCCTTGACGGTGAACTTCGCGGTGGAATCCGTCGCGGCGGTGACGGACTTGGGCTGCGCCGTGATCGTCGGCTTTTCCGCCGCGGCCCAGGTCAGCGTGCCGCCGTACTGCAGCATCACGTCCATCGGCCAGGCCTCATCGCCGGTCGGCGTGTAGATTGTCGCCGTCACGCCGGTGAAGACGTCGGAATTGTCCGCGCTGCCAAAAGTCGGCGGCGCGCCGAGGAAGGTGACGGTCTCGAGCTTGAGCATCCGGTCGAAGGCGCCGGTCTCCAGCGTCGTCACGCCTGCCGGGACCGTCAGATTTTTGATCCCGCTGTTCTCGAAGGCAGCCCCGCCGATCGTTTTGACGGAGTCGGGGATCACGATCGACGTCAGCGCCGTGCAGCCGCTGAACATCCCGCCGCCGATGCTGCCCAGGCCGGAGCCCAGCGTGACCTCCCTCAGGCTCGTGCAGCCCTGGAAGATGCTGCCGAACATCGTGCCGACGCGGCCGGGGATGTTGACGCTCTCCAGACTGGTGCAGCCGCTGAAGGCGGAGGCGCCGATCTGCTGCAGCGTGGAGGGCAGGGAGACGCTGACCAGATTCGGATAGCCGCTGAAGGCGAGATAGGAGATCGAGCCGCAGTTGTTCTGGATGACGAGGCTCGTCACGCTGTCGATGTAGGCGGCCCAGGGCTGACTGCTTTTCGTCGGCACGCTGAAATTGCCGGTGCTGTAGCCGACCTGCGTCCGGAGCGTGAGCGTCCCGTCGTCGAAGATCCACTCCGCGTGGTTGTCGAACTGGCCTTTTTCATACACGGAGTCCGGCGCGGCGGCCGCCTCCGGGTCGATGATCACGATGTCCTCCGCCGCGGCCGCCGGGAGCAGCGACAGCGCCATCAGAAGGCAGAGCAGCAGGGCTAACAGTCGTTTCATGGTCGATCCCTCCTTGCGGGTCTTTCAAAGTTTCCGTTTGCTTTAGTACATTAAATATACAATGCTTTCCCGGAAGGGTCAAGATAATTCGGAATGCGGAACTGTGAAGTGCTTAGTGCGTAGTACTTAGATAAAAAAGACGAACCCGCCCGGGAGAATCTCTCCCGGGCGGGTTCTTGCGGGCGGGGCAGGCTCCGCCCCCTGCGGATACGGGCGGCAGATTGCCGCCCCTACATTCTGAAATTATCCGATTCGCTTACTTTTCCAGGGCCTTGTAGGTCCAGGCGGCGAGGGCGGCGCCGACGAAGGGGCCGACGATGAAGACCCAGAGCGCGGCGATCGGGTCGCTGTTGCCGGCGAAGAGCGCCACCAGCGCGGGGCCGAAGCTGCGGGCCGGGTTGACGGAGGTGCCGGTCAGGCCGATGCCGAGGATGTGCACGCCGGTAAGGGTCAGGCCGATGATGAGACCGCCGAAGGAGCCGTGCCTGGCCTTCTTCGAGGTCACGCCGAGGATGCAGAGCACGAAGATGAAGGTCAGGACGATCTCGACGAGCAGGCCGGCGACCGCGCTGCCGTTGACGCCGCCGAGGCCGTTGGTGCCGAAGCCGCCGGTCATGTCCTTCACATTGCCGAGCTTGAAGATCAGCGCCAGCAGGCCGGAGCCGGCGAGTGCGCCGAGGCACTGGGCGATCAGGTAGCCGAAGAACTCCTTCGCCTTCATGCCGCCGGAGATCAGCACGCCGAGGGAGACCGCGGGGTTGACGTGGCAGCCGGAGATGTTGCCGATGCAGTAGGCCGAGGCGACGATCGCCAGACCGAAGGCCAGGGCCGTCAGGATGTAGCCGCCGCCAGCTGCGGCGTCGCAGCCGACGAGCATCGCGGTGCCGCAGCCGAGGACGACCAGGGTGCAGGTGCCGAAGAATTCTGCGATGAGTTTTTTCATGATCGAAAAGCCTCCCTTTTTCAAGATGCGTCCACTATAGCACATTAGCGAATAAAACACAAGCCGGAGCATCGGCCCCTCAAAAAACAACCCGCCCGGGAGAATCTCTCCCGGGCGGGCGTTCTTCTAAAAACTAAAAACTATTCGAGGTAGCTGATGCGCTCCTGGAGCTCGACCACGGCGGCGTGCAGGGACTGCAGCTCCGCGGCGATCGGGTCGACGACGTGGATCTGGTCGACGCTGCCGACGTAGTCCACCTTGCGGCCGTCGATGCGGACGATCTTCGCCGGGACGCCGACGGCGGTGCTGTTGTCCGGCACCTCGGAGAGGACGACGGAGTTGGCCGCGATGCGGCTGTTGTCGCCCACGCGGAAGGGGCCGAGCACCTTCGCGCCGGTGCCGATGAGGACGTTGTTGCCGATGGTCGGGTGGCGCTTGCCGGTCTCCTTGCCGGTGCCGCCGAGCGTCACGCCGTGGAAGATCAGGCAGTCGTCGCCGATCTCGGCGGTCTCGCCGATGACGATGCCCATGCCGTGGTCGATGACGAGGCGCTTGCCGATCTTCGCGCCGGGGTGGATCTCGATGCCGGTGCGGCGGCGGCTGGCCTGGGAGATCCAGCGGGCGAGCAGCTTGTGGCCGTGCGTGTAGCACCAGTGGGCGCGGCGGTGGCTGTGCACGGCCCGGATGCCGGGATAGAGCAGCAGGATCTCCGCCGTGCTGCGGGCGGCCGGGTCGCGCGCCTTATAGGCCGCGATGAGTTCTCTTAATTCCTGAAACACGGGTCTTGCCTCCTGTCAAAGGGCTCGCAGTATTCTATGCCGGCGCGGCGGATCACGACCCGGCCCGCGGAAAACTGTCGCTTTGCGGGGAAATTATAACCGCGCCGCCTTTCCCTGTCAAGCGCATGCGGGCGGAAGGCGAAAATTCTTTCAAAAAAGAGACAAAAACAAAAGATTTCCTCTTGATTTTTCGTTCTGCTGCTGATATACTGTCAAGGCATTTCGCACGGGAGCGGATTTTCTTGCCGCGTGGCCGGTCTCCGGCTGGGAAGAAGGAGGAAACTCCCGGAGGAATAAAAACAAATTTGAAAAGGAGAAAAACACATGTCAGTCGTATCCATGAAGCAGCTGCTGGAAGCCGGTGTCCACTTCGGTCACCAGACCCGCCGCTGGAACCCCAAGATGGCCGAGTACATCTACTGCGAGCGTAACGGCATCTACATCATCGACCTGCAGAAGACCGTCAAGAAG
>JAFZQE010000054.1 GCA_017552325.1 Oscillospiraceae bacterium | reverse complement strand
GCAAGGACCCGACGAAGGTCGACCGCAGCGCGGCCTACGCGGCGCGCTGGGTAGCGAAAAACGTCGTCGCGGCGGGGCTCGCGCGCCGCTGCCAGGTGCAGCTGGCCTACGCGATCGGCGTCGCGCATCCGGTCAGCGTCCTGGTCGAGACCTTCGGCACCGGCACGGTTCCCGACGACCGGCTGGCCGAGGCGGTGAAGCGGGTCTTCGACCTGCGGCCGACGGCCATCATCCGCGACCTCGACCTGAGAAAGCCGATCTACCGCGCGCTCGCCGCCTACGGGCACATGGGCAGGGAAGAGCTTGGCGTCCGCTGGGAAGATACCGACCGCGTCGACGCCCTGCGGGAGGCGCTGCGATGAAGCATATCCCGAGCGGCGCGAGCCAGACCGTCGAGGTACTGGATTTTGAGGAGGCGCTGGCGCTCTCCGGGCAGGGCGACGCCTATGACCGGAGCCGCTGGCTCTACGTCCCGGACTTTTACACCGAATATCGTTACATCCTCGGCACGCGTGGGGTGAATCCGCTGATCTGCATCGGCGTCAACCCCTCGACCGCGGAGCCGGACAATCTGGACAACACGCTCAAGTCCGTGCAGCGCATCGCGGCCGGCAACGGCTACGACAGCTTCATCATGTTCAACGTCTACGCCCAGCGCGCCACGCGCCCGGACGACATGGACCGCGAGCGCAACGAGCGCCTGCACCGCGAGAACATGCGCGCCTTCGCCTTTGTGCTCTCGCAGGTGGGGGAGGGGCACCGCCCGGCCGTCTGGGCGGCCTGGGGCGCCGTGATCGAAAAGCGCGCCTACCTGCCTGACTGCGTGCGCGACATGGTCGAGGTCGGCCGCCGCTTCGGCGCCGAATGGCTCTGCGCGGGGAAACGCTCGGTCAAGGGCCACCCGCACCACCCGCTGTACCTGCGCAAGGATGAGAAGACCGTTCTCTTTGACGTGGAGGAGTATCTGAATACGCTGTGAATATCATTGACGAGATCAAAAACTACCGCCCCTCCTGCGAGCAGGAGGAGCGCGACAAGGCCGTGATCCTGGCCTTTCTGGCGGAGCATGACGACGTCTTTCTGCGCACGAACCTCGTCGCCCACATGACGGCTTCGGCCTGGGTGGTCAATCCGGCGCGTGACCGGGTGCTGATGGTCTACCATAAGCTCTACGACTCCTGGGCATGGACGGGCGGCCACGCCGACGGCGAGACCGATCTGCTCTCGGTCGCGCTGCGCGAGTGCCGCGAAGAGACCGGCGTCGAGCACGTCCGCCCGGTGACGCAGGAGATCTACTCGCTGGAGATCCTCACTGTGGAGGGCCACGAAAAGCGCGGGCAGTACGTGCCGAGCCACCTGCATCTGAATCTGACTTATCTGCTCGAGGCCGACGAACGCGACGCGCTGCAGGTCTGCGAGGCGGAAAACAGCGGCGTGCGCTGGTTTTCACTGGAGGACTCCCTGACCGCGCCGAGCGAGCCCTGGATGGTCGAGCGTATTTACCGGAAGCTGAACGCGAAGCTCCCGCGCGCGACTTGACACCGCCGCCGCCTCGTGATACATTGAATAAGCGCTTCGCCGGTGTGGTGGAATGGTAGACACCAGGGACTTAAAATCCCTTGCGGGCAACCGCGTACCGGTTCGAGTCCGGTCACCGGCACCAAAAAAGAAACCGCTTTTGTCTATCAGGGCAAAAGAGGTTTCTTGTTTTCATCGGCAAGGCGTGGTATAATTCATTAATAACTAACCGGGTTTTCGCATGGTGTCCAAAGCGAGGCGATTTGTATGAAGCAAGATAACAGCATAAACGTGACAGAACGCATCAATTCTATTGAAAATGCAGTATATGCTGCTATCAAGAAGTACGGTTTCCGCAAGTACGGACGTACGCTTCACAGACGTGTTTCCGATGATATTTCTCAATCCATTACCTTTTTTTGCGGACAGTCATATCTCAATGCAACACATCTCATGTGGGTGGAAACAGGCATCCGCGTTCCCGAGTGTGTTGAGCGAACGTTCGGCCCAATTGAGCTTAAAAAGCATTATTCCACCGTTCCGTGCAATATCCGTTCTTCGTTGGGTCAGATCGACGGACAAAAGACGAGCGAAATCTTCGATTTGCGAGGAGATATAACCTCGTATTCGGAGAAGATAATAGACAAGGTGGTAAATAGAGTCATACCCGTTTTTGACATTCTTTCAAGTCGTGAATCGATTTTAATCCACCGTAAAGAGTACCCGACGTTCGATTATTGGGACAGACATTTGATGCTTCTTGAGGAATCTATGATTTACGGTCATTTGGGCGATATGGATAAAGCAAAAGAATCCTTTTTCAAATACGTCGAATTGGCGAGGATACAATGCAAGAATCCCTCACACTTTCGGTATCTTGACGAGTTGGCTGTTAAGCTTGGCTTTGCGGAATAACTATAGAACACAATACGCTTGGTGTACTATTAGGCGTTCTTTCTATGCTTTGGTGCACTTTTACGCGCTCTTTCACAAAAAAAGCACCCCCGACAGGGGGTGCTTTTTTGGCGCCCTCCTTCGGCGGTTTTTTCCGCTTCGCTCATTTTTCGGATGGGGAAGCCTGTCTCCAAAAGCGCCCCATGCGCGGCGAAAGCGTTTCTTTTCGTTGAAGTGCGGCGGGGGCTGTGGTATAATCGAAACAGCAAAACAAACTACGGAAAAGGAGCGGAGATATGAACGCGAAAAAACTGAAACAGATCTTCAAGGATACCGATTTCGTGCACCGCAGCGGGACCCCCGAGGAGCTGCGCGTGGCCGAATACCTGAAGGCCGAATGCGAGAAACTGGGCGTTCCGGCGCGGATCGAGGGCTTCCGCGTCGCGATGGCTGAGATCGAGACGGCGCAGGTCCTCGCCGACGGCAAGGAGATCCCCTGCAAGGGCTTTTTCTGCTGCGGCAGCGGCACGGTCGAGGGAGAACTCTACTACATGCCCGGGCAGGACAAGGTCTCCATCGCCGGCGCAAAGGACAAGATCGTGCTGCTCGACACGCAGGGCGTCGGCTTCTTCACCTATCAGGACCTCGTGAAGGCCGGGGCGAAGGGCATCCTCTTCCAGTACGGCAACATGTATTTTCCCAATCGGGACATCGACGAGCGCGACCTGCGCGAAGCGGTCGTCGGCGAGGAGAAAAAGCTCCTGTGCGCGATGCTGCATTCCGCCTCCGCCGTCGAGCTGGTCAAGCGCGGCGTCAAGCGCGTTTCGATCACGGTCAAACAGCTCGAATTCGACGGCGAATCACACAACGTCATCGCCGAGATCCCCGGAAAGCGCGATGAGTGGATCACGCTGAGCGCGCACTATGACACGACCGCTCTGTCCCACGGCTCCTACGACAACATGACCGGCTGCGTCGGCCTGCTGGGCGTGATGGAGGCCCTGCGCGGCAAAGAGCTCAACTACGGCCTGCGCTTCGTCTTCTGCGGCAGCGAGGAGCGCGGTCTGCTCGGCTCGAAGGCTTACGTCCGCGACCACGAGGCGGAGCTGGAAAAGATCGCGCTGAACGTCAACCTCGACATGATCGGAACGATCATGGGCAAGTTCATTGCCTGCGTCTCCGCCGAGGAAAAGCTTGCGCACTACGTCGAATACATGGGCGCGGAGCTCGGCTTCCCGGTTTCCTGCCGCGTCGGCGTCTATTCCAGCGACTCCACCCCCTTCGCCGACAAGGGCGTGCCCGCTCTTTCGCTGGCGCGCATCGCGGACAAAAACGTCGCGCCGATCCACTGCCGCTACGACCGGCCCGCGCTTCTGAGCATGGAGCAGATGCAGAAGGACATCGCCTTCATCGCGGAGTTCACGCGCCGCATGGCGGACGCCGCGCTCTGCCCCGTTTCGAGGGAGATCCCCGAAAAGGTCAAGAAGGAGCTGGACGAGTACCTCTACCGTAAGCGGAAATCCTGAAAAAAGCAAAATCGGGGCTTGGAGAATCGCCCCGGACAGGGTATAATGTTATTGATGAAAAAAACAAAGGAGGACGATAACCTATGATCATGAACTGTTCCCAATACGTCGGACCCTGCGTCTGCGGCAAGGATCACGAGCTGGAGACGAAGATGGTCGTCGTCGAGTACGACGCGCTCAGCCGCTTTGAAGAGTACATGGACGCCGTCGGCCTCGGCGGCAAGCGCCGCACCGTGGTCTACGACAGCAACATCTACGCCCTGACCGAGGGCAAGCACGTCAAGGCCGATCAGGAGATCGTCCTGCCCGCGCAGGGCCTGCGCTCCGAGGACGTGCTGATCGAGGCGATGATGGAACGGCTGGACAATCCGGAGGTCCTGGTGGCCTTCGGCGCCGGCACCATCATGGACTTCGGCCGCTACCCGGCCTACAAGCTCGGCATCCCCTTCGTCGCGATCCCGACGCTCGCGAGCTCCGACGGCTTCACCGCGAGCATCTGCTCGGTGATCCTGCAGGGGCAGAAGAAGTCGATCCGCATGAAGGCCCCGGCCCTCGTCGTGACCGACCTGGACATCATCAAGGGCGCGCCGGTGCGCCTTGTCAGCAGCGGCGTCAACGACATCCTGGCCAAGTACATCTCTCTCGTCGACTGGAAGATCGCGACGCTCGTCTCCGGCGAGGACTACTGCCCGATGGTCGCGGGGCTTGCGCAGGAGGCGCTGGACATCATGCGCGCCGCCGCCGACAAGATGGCCGCGACCGGCGAGATCGACCACGAGGCGATGACGATGGCGCAGATGAAGAGCGGCCTGACGATGCAGCTCTGGCACGACTCCCGCGCCGCCTCGGGCGCCGAGCATCTGATGGCGCACCTGGTCGAGATGAAGCCGCCGCGCTTCGAGAAGGCCGAGGGCATCCACGGCGAGTGCGTCGGCGTCGGCACCTTCGCCTGCGTGAAGGAGTACCACCGCCTGGCGAAGCTCCGCCCGAAGGCGAAGCCCTTCGAGCCGCTGAGCGGCGACTGGGTCATGGAGAAGTTCGGCGAGCGCCTGTACGACGGCATCATGAAGGAGAACGCCCACGACGTACTGGGCACCTTCGACCCGCAGAACATCGTCGACCACTGGGATGAGATCGTCGCGCTGATCGACACGATCCCGCCGGTGGAGGAAATGGAGGCCCTGTACAAGGCCTGCGGCTGCAAGTATCTGCCGGAGCACATCGGCATTGACCCGGCGCTCGAGGGCGAGATGCTGGACATCTCCGCTGCCATCCGCAACCGCCTGACCCTGATCCGCATGAAGCGCGTCCTGGAGTTTTAGTGCTTAGTGCGTAGTGCTTAGAAGAATAACAAAAACAGCCGCCCGGGAGATTTCTCCCGGGCGGCTGTTCTTCTAAAAACTAAAAACTGAAAACTAAAAACTAATAGTCAACGCGTTCGACCGTGCAGCCGGCGTCGGTCAGCAGCTGTACCAGCCCGGCCTCATTGGCCATGTGCGCGGCGCCGACCGCGAAGAACACGGTCTTCCCGCTCGCAAGGTATTCGAGGGCCTTGTCGCGCATGCCGAGATTGCGCTCGTCGAGCAGCTTCCGGTTGAAGTCGAGGATCATTTCGATCTGCTCCTCCGTGTATGCCGCGGCGTCCTCCTCGCTGTCTTCCTCTCCCGTAATCATCGCCCAGAAGCTGTCCTGCTCGCCGCTGAGCCAGAGCTCGTACATTTCAACCAGCTGTTCGTCATAGCTCTCCAGGCTGTCAAGCGATTCCTCGATCAGGATCAGGTACAGCTCGTTGTCGAAGCTGTTGAGCAGCGACATCTGAAACGTGCCGGATTCCACGTCCAGCACCGGGATCGCGCAGTCGTAGGCGTGCTGGATCAGCAGATTGTCCATGCCCAGGTCCGCATCAAGCGAGCCGCAGACGAGGATCGCCGCGGAATCGACCATCTGATACCACATGGCGAGGTTGTAGCTTTTGAACAGCGAGGGGAAGAGCCCTGCCTGCTGCAGCAGATCATAGGAGCGCTGATAGAGCTCCTCCGGCATGTAGTCGCTGATAACGCTGCCGTCGGTGAGGACGTACTGCATCATGTCGTTCATCATGGCCGTCATGTCGTTCTGATAGGCGACGATGTCGAATTCGACGGCCAGCGCGTCGCAGTAATCCAGCACCTGAGAGACGCGGAACAGCACTTCCTTATTGCGCCCGTCGCCGACGTGGATCGTGCCGAAGAGATAGAGCTCGTGGCCCTCCGCGTCCGTGACCTTCCACATCATCGGGACCTGATCGCCGAGTTCGACCGGCGCCTCTGTCGGCGCAGATTCTTCGGTCGAGACGGGTTCCTCGGTCGGCGCGGGTTCCTCGCTCGGAGTGGGTTCCTCCGTAGGCGCAGGCTCCTCCGTCGGCGCGGGCTCATCGGTTGAAGCGGGCGCTTCGGTCGCTTCCGACGCATGATGCGCAGCCGGAAGCTCGTCGGCAAGGTCGCTCTGCGGTTTGTTTCCGCAGGCGCTCAGGGAAAGGAGCAGCAAAAAAGCAAGAAGTGCGGCGATCAGACGTTTCATGGTTTTCTCCTTATCAGAACAGCAGGCCTTTGAAGCATATCATCGGCTCGTTTTTGTCATAGTTCCAGCTGTGGTGAGCGCCGCCGCGGCAGTGCCCGGCATGCGAGCAGCCCGCACAGTAGGCCGAGCCCTCCGAAAGGTCGCGCCGGAAGAGCTCGAAGCGATTCTCCCACACGTCCCTGAAGCGATCGCGGCGGATATTGCCCTGGATGGTCTCGGGGCGGCGCTCGATGTCGAGGCAGGCGCCGATGTCGCCGTTCGACATGATGCTGGCGGTGTAGATCCCGGCGTTGCAGAGCCAGAACCAGTCCCGCAGCTCGCCCTCCAGTTCCTCGCCGAGATAGTGGCTGCAGCCGTACTCGACCGGGTAACCGGCTTCGCGCTTCTCTCGGATGAAGGAAAAGAGGCGGCGGTAATCCTCCGGCGTGCACATCAGCTCGGGGCGCAGCAGCGCGCGGCCGATCGGCTCAAGGTTGATGACGCGCCAGGAGTCGATGTCCAGCCCGTCCATGATCTCAAACAGCGCGTCGAGCTCGCCGATGTTGCCGTGATTGACGACCGTGGTCACCTGTACGTTGAGAAAGGCCTTCTCGTCGATCAGATTCTGGATGCCGCGCATGGCGAACTCGTAGCCGCCTGGAAAGCCGCGCAGGCGGTCGTGCGTCTCCGGCAGGCCGTCGATCGAGATCGAGACCGTCTTCATCCCGCATTCGGCGAGGCGGTGGGCGACCTCCTTCGTGATCAGCGTGCCGTTGCTGGTCATGCCCCAGCGGTAGCCGAGATCGTGCGCGTAGCCCATGATCTCAAAGAAATCCGGCCGCAGCAGCGGCTCGCCGCCGGTGATGCAGAGCTGGAGCTTCCGGATGTCGAAGTCCTCCTTTACCTCGTCGAGGATGCGGCGGTATTCGTCGAGGCTTAGCTGCCCGCAGGGCGCGGATCCGGCGCTGCTGCCGCAGTGGAAGCAGTGCTCGTTGCACTGCAGCGTAAGCTCCAGGAAGAGCTGGCGGAGCTTTGGCTCGCGGTACAGGCCGCGGACGTAATCGGCCAGGCGATCCATGGCCCTTTCTTTCACGGTTTTCATGGCTGTGCCTCCGTTTCCTCCGGGGCAGGCATCTCTTCTGCTTCGCCTTTTGGCTGTATCTCAATATGGCCATAGAGAGGCGGGCCGTATAGACCGGTTACCTCGTTGAATGCCGAAAAGTCCCAGTCCTCGTCCTCGGGCGGGCCATATTCAGGCTGGGGTAAAATGTCCTCCGTATAGAAAGGAGCTTCCGTCGGATCAAAGTATTCCGGCGGACCGTAGACGCAGACAGGTTCTTTCGGAGCGCAGCCCGACAGCAGCGAGGCGGCCAGGAGAATACCGCCGGCCAGCGCGCCTTTTTTGATGCTTCTCTTTTTCATTTACTGTCCCTTCCCGCCGCAGTTCCGCGGCGCAGGTAAGCCTGCAGGATCTCTTCCACGTCGTTCTCGTCCGGAACGTAGCCTTCCGTCAACTCGTTGCAGATCCAGGCGAAATAATCCGAAACGGCTTCGATAAACGACGACAGGATCTCCTCGATCGAGGAGCGCTCCGTCCGGACAGGGAGGCGGATTTGGGGAATATCCTCCGGCTTGTCGAATACGGGATAGTCCGAAAATTCTGACCAGTAAAACAGGTATCCCACGCGCTTGCCGTCCCGACGGACGAGATAATGTTTGTTCTCAAAGTCCACCCAAAGGGTGATCGGAATGCAGTACCTCTCCTCGACCCATGCGACAAAGGAGCGCAGCTCTTTCTCCGTTTCGGGCGCGATGTTCCTGTCAAAGCCGATATTAAAACCGGGTTCAATGGCCTCAGAAACCTGAAGCCGGACTGACTGCGCCTTGTCCCAGATGTTCATCGTTTCATCCTCCCGAATTCTCTTTTATTATATCAAATATCGGACACGTTATCAACACAGAGCAGACCTTGGATCGAGCGGACCAAAGAGCTTTTTTCATCTTCTCACCATATAAACGTTCGACCGCGCCAAAAGGTTTCATGCCCGAAAAAAATATTTTGATCAGACAATAAAAAGTGAGCATGGGGAGAGCGCGAGAGGGGAAGACCTCCCCGGCGCCTCATTCACTGCCGCTCGGGAGTTCAAGTCCAATACCAGAAAAGACAGCCCATCCTGACGGACGGACTGTCTTTCATATAAAAGAAAAACCAAATCGAAGCCCAGCGAAGAGGGCGGACTTGCATGGGGAGGGTTTGGGAGGGTATGGTCTTCCCCTCCCATTACAATTGAGCGAAGCGGATTAATCCCCGACGAAGTCGGGCACCAGAAAAGGGACGTCCGTACGGACGTCCCTTTTCTGGTGCGAGAGAGGAGACTTGAACCCGCGCTGCGGCGCGGGCCGCCTCGCGGCTCTGAGGCGCCACTGGCGCCTCATTCACTGCCGCTCGGGAGTTCAAGTCCAATACCAGAAAAGACAGCCCATCCTGACGGACGGACTGTCTTTTCTGGTGCGAGAGAGGAGACTTGAACTCCCACGTCGGTTGACACACGCCCCTCAAACGTGCCTGTCTACCTGTTCCAGCACTCTCGCATATTCTGCGCTGACGCTTCGGCTGCATTGAAAGCCGCGATCGCCGGCGCATGCCACATTTAAGGCAAGAGGTATTATAGCAGATTATTGCTGATTGTCAAGAACATTTTCCTCAGCGCCTGTCATTTCCCGATCCTCGGGCTCTTTCCCCTTCGCCGCGTGCTGGCCGGATACCGGCGCGCCGCGCAGCTCGCAGGCCAGGGAAACGCCGAGCACGATCAGCGCCGCGATCAGCGCCCAGGAGCCGCGGTCCATGTACAGCAGGAACTTCATGACGAGATAGGCGTAGTAACCCAGCAGCGAAGCAAACTGCGTCAGCGCGGCGACGGGCGCGAGCAGCGGGAGGCTGAAGACCAGGATCACGCTCAGTGCGTCGGCCGCAAAGAAGTAGCGGTCGTGCATGTGGGGCAGCAGGAATGGGATGCCGATGGCCAGCAGAACGGCGGCGATCAGGATCGTCCGGTCGTTCAGCCGCTCGTAATGCATCCCGCAGACCGCGATCACCAGCAGCATGAAGAGGAAAGCGGCGACGATGGCGGCCGTTGCGGCGGCCTCCGGATTCTGCACGTGGCGGAAAATGCCGAAGATGGAGGAGGAATTGTAATTGAGCGAGCTGCCGACGCTTCCGGTCTGGTTGAAGTACAGCATGATCGTGTCCTTAAAGGGCCGCCCGGCGATCACGGCCGGCAGTACCAGGATCACGTAAGTCAGAGGGAAGACGGGCAGGTGCTTCCACTTGATCTTTCCGGCGAAGAGCAGCAGAGCGAAGACCGGCATGACGAACACGGCCTGCAGTTTGAAGCCGAAGGAGAGCGCCAGCATCACCATCGCGCGCACCGGATGATCCTCCATCGCGTCCGCCAGCGCCAGCACTGCCAGCGCCACGAAAATGCTGTCGCACTGCCCCCAAACGGAGCCGTTGAGATAGACGGTGGGCAGGAGCAGCAGCGTGAAGAACACGCCGACGCGGCGCAGGGGCTTGTCCGTCAGGCGGGAGACGATGCGCATGCCGCCCCAGGCGAGCAGCACGTCGAAGAAGATGCTCAAAAGCTTGATCAGATAGAGATCCTTGATCCTGGAATAGGAAAACAGCGCGAGGAAATAGAGATAGGGGATATTGTAGTTGCCGACGGGCTTCCCGATCGCGCGAAAGCCGCCGTTCTGACGGTAGAAATCGACCCAGCGCGCCAGAAAATCGAGATAGT
This sequence comes from Oscillospiraceae bacterium, assembly GCA_017552325.1. Classification (GTDB taxonomy): domain Bacteria; phylum Bacillota; class Clostridia; order Oscillospirales; family Oscillospiraceae; genus Limivicinus. The sequence goes on along the minus strand of JAFZQE010000054.1, from coordinate 2,764 downwards.
CCTTCGTCTCGTACTTCAGCGCCAGCAGACGCGGCACGAAAGCGACCAGCAGCAGCGTGGCGACGACGGACCACTGCACGGCCGTCCTGACGCAGCCGCTGCGCCAGAGCAGATAGGCGGCGAAAAGCGCCTCAATCAGGATCAGAAGAGTGACACGAATGTCCATATCAGCACCTCAGCAATAAAAAAAGCGGGAGATCCGCTCTCCCACCGGAAAATTCATAAAAAAACTATTGACTTTTGCCATGCAAGTGGAGTAAAATGACTTGCTATGTTTGCCGGAGAGCGGGGCCATAACACCCCACTATCTGAGGAAAGTATAGCATTCCGACGCAGGAAAATCAAGTTCGGGTGAAAAGAAAACAGCAACTCACCCGGGCGTTTGCAATTTTGGTAAGGAGAGTGCGCACATGCCGAAAGACGTTCTCTACGGCAAAACTCTGCGAAAGAGCTTTGCCCGCACCCAGGAGATCATGGATATGCCAAATCTTTTGGAGATCCAGAAGAGCTCCTATGAGTGGTTCCTGAATACCGGCCTGAAAGAGGTATTCAAGGACACGGACGCGGTGTCTGACTATTCCGGGAACCTGGAGCTGAGCTTCATCGACTTTTCGATGGAGGACAAGCCCAAGTACAGCGAGGAAGAGTGCAAGGCCCGCGACGCCACGTATGCCGCCCCGCTGAAAGTCCGCGTCCGTCTCCACAACAAGGAGACCGGCGAGATCAAGGAACAGGAGATCTTCATGGGAGATTTCCCGATCATGACCGCCGGCGGCACCTTCATCATCAACGGCGCGGAGCGCGTCATCGTGTCCCAGATCGTCCGTTCCCCCGGCGTTTACTACGACCGCACGACGGACAAGTCCTTCATCAACATCTACGCCTCCACCGTGATCCCGTATCACGGCGCCTGGCTCGAGTATGAGACGGACGCCAACGACACCTTCAACGTCCGCATCGACAAGAACCGCAAGCTGCCCATTACCTGGTTCCTCAAGGCCATGGGCAAGTACGACGAGACCAAGCCCGCCACCTGGCTGAGCTGCGTCGAAGCGCCGGAAATGGGCGCCGTCACCAACGAACGTCTGAAGGAGATCTTCGGCCAGGACGAGCGCATCATCTCCACCCTGGACAAGGACACCACCGGCAGCCGCGACGAGTGCCTCATCGAGATCTACCGCAAGCTGCGCCCCGGCGATCCTCCGACGGTCGAGTCCGCCGAGACCCTGCTGGACGGCCTCTTCTTTGACCGCCGCCGCTACGACATCTCCAACGTCGGCCGCTACAAGTTCAACAAGAAGCTGTCCCTCTATCCCCGCATCGCGGGCTTCGCGCTGGCCGAGCCGGTCGTCGACCCGCTGACGGGCGAGCTCCTGTATGAAGAAGGCCAGATCCTGACCCGTGACGACGCGCGCAAGATCGACGAGGCCGGCGTGATCTCCGTCGTGCTGAACCTCGACGGCAAGTCCGTCCGCGTTTTCTCCAACGGCTTTGTCGACATGGCCCGCTTCGTGGACTTCGATCCCGAGGAAGTCGGCGTGACCGAGAAGGTCCGCGGCAACGTCCTGCGCGGCCTGATGCAGCAGTTCGAGGGCGAGGCGCTCAAGGACGCGATCCGCGAGAACATCGACGTCCTGATCCCGAAGCATATCGTCGTCGACGATATGTTCTCCTCGGTCAACTACCTCAACTGCTTGGCGCACGGCATCGGCGAGCCGGACGACATCGACCACCTGGGCAACCGCCGCGTCCGCTGTGTGGGCGAGCTGCTGCAGAACCAGTTCCGCATCGGCTTTTCCCGCATGGAGCGCGTGATCCGCGAGCGCATGACCCTCCAGGATCTCGACGTCGTCACCCCGCAGAGCCTCATCAACATCCGTCCCGTCACCGCGGCGATCAAGGAGTTCTTCGGCTCCTCCCCGCTGAGCCAGTTCATGGACCAGACCAACCCCCTGGCCGAGCTGACCCACAAGCGCCGCATGTCCGCCCTCGGCCCCGGCGGTCTGAGCCGCGAGCGCGCGAGCTTCGACGTGCGAGACGTTCACTACAGCCACTACGGCCGTCTCTGCCCCATTGAGACGCCCGAAGGTCCGAACATCGGCCTGATCAACTACCTGGCCTCCTACGCCCGCGCCAACAAGTACGGCTTCCTCTGCACCCCGTACCGCCGCGTCGAGAAGGGGACCTGCCGCGTGACCGACGAATGGGAGTACATGTCTGCCGACATGGAGGACCAGTACATCGTCGCCCAGGCCTCCGAGCCCGTCGATGAAAACGGGGTGCTCATCAACAAGCGCATCACCTGCCGTCACCGCAACGACACGATCGAGGTCAACAGGGAAGAGGTCGACTACATCGACGTAAGCCCCAAGATGATGATCTCCATCGCCACCGCGATGATCCCCTTCCTGGAGAACGACGACGCCAACCGCGCTCTGATGGGCGCGAACATGCAGCGCCAGGCCGTGCCTCTGATGACCACCCAGGCACCCATCGTCGCCACCGGCATCGAGCACAAGTGCGCGGTCGACTCCGGCGTCTGCGTCCTGGCCGAGGGCGACGGTCTCGTCACCCGTGTCGACGCGAACTACGTCTCCGTCCGCTATGACGACGGCACGGCGAAGGACTACAAGCTCATCAAGTTCGCCCGCTCCAACCAGGGCACCTGCATCAATCAGCGCCCGATCGTATCCAAGCAGGACCGCGTGCAGACCGGTCAGATCATTGCCGACGGCCCCGCCTGTGCAGGCGGCGAGATCGCGTT
>JAFZQE010000053.1 GCA_017552325.1 Oscillospiraceae bacterium | reverse complement strand
GGGCTCGGCGGCGGGCTCGGCGGCCGGGGTGTTGCCGCAGGCAGCCAGAGACGCGACCATCAGAAGCGCCAGAATCAGAGCTAACAGTTTCTTCATAACAGTGTCCTCTCCTTTTTCATTTTTTCTGAATTTATTACCGCAGCGCCTGCGCGCTGACAGCAAACAAAAGCTTTACCGGGCGCCGTGCCCGCCACGGACGAACACGGGCGGCACCAGCTACCCGGTACGGAGTCTATTGTAAACTTTTTGTTGCCAGGAATCAATATCTATTTCGAATTTTTTAATAAATAATTAAAAGAAAAATCGTCACGGCCACCCATTATATGGAAAAAACCGTGGCGGATCCGCTTCTCTGGGGGCTGAACCGCCCAGCTCTGTCCGCCGAAGCGCGCCGCCTCAGGGGTCGGCGCCCCCGACGACCCGTAAACAAGCCTCCCCTAACAGGGGAGGTGGCCGAGCATAGCGACGCGCGGGAAGCGTGCGACGATCAAAGCTTGCTGGCGAGGCCGGAGGGGTTTAAACCCCTCAGTCAGCTGCGCTGACAGCCCCCCTGTTAGGGGGGCCTTTCATAAAGAACCCCGCCCGGGAGACTTCTCCCGGGCGGTTTCCCGTTCTCTGTTCAGCTTTGACCCGCCGGGTCAAGGTGCCAGACGTGGGTCGTCATCTTGTCAAACAGCGCGTCGTATACCAGGCCGCCCGTATCGGGCCCTCGGATCTCCGCGATGCAGACGCGGCCCTCCTCCGTGAGTACACGCGAAATCAAGCCCGGCACCCTGCAGCGGGCGGTCACGGTCCCCTCCCGGTCGAAGACGATGAGGCTGTTCTGTCTCTCGTTCATACCGAGGATCCTCCCGTCCGGCAGAAGAGAAACGGCAAACGCGGGGATCTCCAGTTTCCGTTCGGATCTCTGCCCGCTTCGCAGATCAATGAGCGGAAACGCGCCGTTTCTGGGGAAGCATTCATAGACGAGGTCTTCACAGATCTGGTTTTCGAAAATGTACGGCGATCCCCGCCAACCGCTCATACGCGCCGTTTCTTCCAGTGCGGCGTCGAGCAGGATCAGCTCCTGCCGCCGGGAAGCGTATAAAAACGCGTCCCGTGCTTTCACGTAAACCAGATTTGACAGCTCTTCCTTTTCGATCGGGATCCGGCGGGAGCGCAGCAGCTCTCCCGTTTCGCCGTCGATCTGCCAGATCCATCCGTCCTCCCCGGTATATGAATTGCCTGTGGCGAACAGAGTGATCACGCCGTCGGCGGAGGTGTGCGCGTACTGCATCGAACGATGCCGTTCCATCTCCGGCTCGAAGCGCCATCGCTCTTCGCCGTCCGGTCCGAGGCAGCTGACAAATCCCTGCCCGCCGCTGCGGAAGCAGCCGCCCGGGCTATACCGCTCCCACCCGTCTGCATGAAACAGCAGCACGATCGCGCCGCTGCGCGTCCGCCACAGGGCCCGCTTTGGACAGCCGGGCAGCGCGCCGGGCTCCCGACGCTCGCCCGTTCTGCTGTCATAGAGGAGCAGCCCGTCTCTCTGCTGCTTGAAGTCCATGTACGGATAGGCCGCGAGTCCCGACGCGCCGGGTACCAGGCGTGATTTCATATTCGTGTCATACAGCAGCGTGCTGAGTTCGTACTCTCTCCACGAGGGGCGCAGCAGCTCCAGCAGCGCCTGCCGGATCTGCAGCTCCTCCGGCCAGTCCGCCCGCTCCAGTTCGGTGAGGACATACTGATTGGGCCGCTTCCGCAGCTTCGCCTCCCGGGCCTTGATCTCCCGCAGCGTCGCGTCGCCGCGCGGGACGCTGCGGGCTTCCTCCTCCTGACAATCGTAGAGCGCCGCGCCGACGGTCTCCTCCAGCAGGCGCAGCTGCTCCTTCAGGTCACAGCAGTGGGACAGCCAGCGAAGCGCCTTGGACGATGCGTCGTCCGCGAAGAGGCCGTCAAGCTGCTTGCCCAGCCTCGCCATGCTGCCGTCGCTCCGGCATAAAGCGCGCATTCTCCCCTCGCGGTAATAACGGCAGCAGAACCAGTCGTCGTCAAAATAGTGAAAGAGCAGCGCGCCGGCCGCGTTCCCCTTCGTCAGCTTCCCGGCCAGCCTTCCCAGCCGATCTGCCTTGTCCGGCTCCGATTTATGCGGCGGCACCACGCTCAGCCAGGGCGCGTTCTGCTCCCGCAGCAGGTCGCCCGGGGCCAGCAGCCGCTCCACGGCCGCCTTGTCCGCCCCGTAAAGATGCAGCGTCGTCAGCGTCGTTCCCATCGCAGCGCCTCCTCTCTTTTCCCTCCGTCGATCTCATGAGCCGAGTTCCCATGTCGGCACAGATTGCGGCGTTTTCCTCCGTCCGGCCGTCAGAACAGCGCTTTGAAGAGGAATTCGGCGCATTCCCGCGCCGTCATGAACTGCGTCTCCACGGTCAGGTCGTAGCCCTCCCCGGGGTACAGGTAGTTCAGCGAAGCCTCGGCCGAGCCGGGATGCCTGTCGCCGCGCTCCTTCTCCCTGATGCGCAGGAGCTCCAGCGGGCAGCTGACCCGGACCAGTCGCAGGGGAAAGGGCGCGCAGCTCGCGGTGAACTGCGTGAAAATGCGTTCGCTGGTGATCACATGGTCGACAATCACGCCGGAGGCGCTTTTCAGCGCTTCCCGCATGCTCTCGCACATCGCGCCGGAGATTTCGAACACATCGTCTTCATAGATGGTCTCGTCTTTGGGCACCCGCATGAAATCGTCGATGGAGACGATTTCATAGTGCTCCTTCCTTCTCTCCTCGATCAGAGCGCGCAGCGCTCTTGCCAGCGAAGACTTTCCGCTGCTGGAAGGTCCGTTCAGCAGGATGATCTGTTTGTTCACGCCCGTTTCACCTCATCCGCGCAGCTTCACTCATTTTCCCCGGATCCGCTGATCTCGCTGAAATCCATGTCCATCGCCGCCTGCACCGTGTAATCCGGGTATTCCTTCTGCACCTTTTCGCAGACCTCGCGGAAGACCTCGCGGCGGTCCTTCGCGTCAAAGCTGACGACGAGGTCGAAGCGCAGGGTCTTCTCCTCCTTGTCCAGATAGAATCCGTGCATCTGCAGGACGTAAGGGTTCGACTTCACGATCTGCCGCACATTCTCCCTGGCGGCAGCCGCCTCCGGATCCTTCGTGTTGATGGAGTACACGCCGACGGCCGTGAGGATCACGCTGTGCTTCCGGTACACCTCGACCGAGACCTTCCGGATCAGCTTGTCCAGCTCGTCGGCGGACAGGGTGTCCGGGACCTCGATATGGACCGAGCCGTGATAGGAGTCCGGCCCGTAATTGTGCAGGACCAGATCATAGGCGCCGCTGATCTCCGGAAAGACGCAGATGGTCTTTTTGATGTCCAGCGCGAGCTGCGCGTCCGCTCTCTCGCCGAGGATCTTGGAGAGGGTGTCCCGCAGCATCTCGACGCCGGACTTGATGATCACCAGGGCGATCGCCGCGCCGAGCCAGGCCTCCAGCGAGATGTGGAAGATCAGATAGATCGCCGCCGCCGCGAGGGTCGAGGCAGAGATCACGGAATCGAGCGTCGCATCCTCGCCGGAATTGATCAGCGAGTCGGAATTGACCTTCTCCCCGACGCGCTTGACATAGCGGCCCAGGACGATCTTCACCGCGACCGCGACGGCCACGATGATCAGCGCGGCGGCGCCGTAATCGGGCGTTTCCGGATGGATGATCTTTTTCACAGACTCCACGAAGGCGGTGACGCCCGCGTACAGCACCAGCATCGAGATCAGCATCGCGCTCAGATACTCGATCCTGCCGTAGCCGAAGGGGTGCTTCCTGTCCGCTTCCTTCCCGGCCAGCTTCGTGCCGACGATGGTGATGACGGAGCTTGCGGCGTCCGAGAGGTTGTTGACCGCGTCCATCACGATGGCGATGGAATGGGACGTCAGCCCGACGACCGCCTTGAAGGCCGCCAGGAAGACGTTGGCCAGGATCCCGACGACGCTGGTCCGGATGATCGTTTTGTCTCTGCCCGTCTGTCCTTTCATGCCTTTTTCTCCAGTTCGGCGGCCACGGCGGCGCGGACTTCCTTCATGTCGACGGTGGGCTCAAAGCGTGCGACGACTTCGCCCGCGCGGTTCACGAGGAACTTGGTGAAGTTCCAGCCGATATAGGTCTTGTCGCCGAAGGCTTTGTTGTTCATGTCGGCAAAGGTCTTCAGCGCCGCGTTTTTCAGGCCCTTCCCGAAGCCGGTGAAGGGCTTCTCGGAGGCAAGCCAGGCAAACAGCGGGTCGGCGTTGTCCCCGTTCACGTCGATCTTGGCAAACTGCGGGAACTCGGTGCCGAACTTCAGCGTGCAGAAGCTGTGTATCTCCTCCTCCGAGCCGGGGGCCTGATTGGCGAACTGGTTGCAGGGGAAGTCCAGGATCTCAAGGCCCTGCCCCCGGAACTCCCTGTACATGGCCTCCAGCGGGTCGTAGTGCGGAGTAAAGCCGCAGCCCGTGGCCGTGTTTACGATCAGAAGCACCTTGCCCCGGTACTCCGACAGACTGACGTCGTTCCCCTGTCTGTCTTTCACCGTAAAATCATAGACTGTCCTCATGCTGAATCGCTCCTATTATTATAAAATATCTTTTTTCGTTTATTTCCGGTTTTCCGCCGGCCCGTCGTTCACGGGCTCTTTCTGATCCCGTCGAGCAGCTCCTCCATGTGCTCCTCGTCAGCCGCGGTCGGCCTTTCCGTCAGCCGGTAACGGGCTTTTTCATAACACATCGTGAGATCGGCAAGCTCCGACGGATCGGCAAGCGAACGCTTTTCCGCGCTCAGCCGGATCTCGCCGCAGGTGTTCGTACTGCCGAACGGCACCCGGCGCTTTTTCAGACAGCGCAGGTATTCGCCGTACAGATACCGTATCCGCTCCCGCGCATCACCGCTTCTTCTCCTCGGTTTCCCCTCCCGGCCCGTTCCTTCTTTCACCGGGATCTTTTCGCATATTTCGTTGGGATATCCGCTCCCGCGGTTCCCGCTGCGCTCCCGGAGATTCCGGATCAGCCTGGCGATCTGCAGGGCGAGAACATAGAGCAGGACCAGCGCCGCGATCGCTATGAACACATAGGCTATCGCGAGCGCCATATCATGGTCCGAGACATAGAAATGTTCCGCTTCCGCATCGGCAAGCTCCGCGACCGGCATGGTACCCGGATCCGCGGTCTCCTCCGGCAGCGGCGTCACCGCCGGCGCCTCTTCCCGATGGGGCGCGGCGCTCAGAAGCGCGGCCAGCATCTGCACGAGATAGCGGGCAGAGGGCCGCAGCACCTTGTCAAGCAGGAAGAACAGGGCCTTTCTCAGCCAGACGAAGGGATCGACCGCGAAAACCAGCGTGACGAGTACGGCAAAGATCAGCACGTCCCGCAGCTGGCGGCGATTGAAGGCCTGCTCGTCTGCCATGCCCGACTGCGCGCGAAGACCGCGCAGCAGCAGCGTGCCGGAGGCAAGCAGTATGATCGCATAGGGCACGGCGCCGCCGATCGCGAGGCGCAGGGCCTCGGAGCGCGCCGCGGCCTGTCCGTCCCGATAGACGCCCGTCAGGATGAAAAGACAGACGAATCCGATCAGGACCAGGAGCAGGACCAGCGTAAGCTCGTACTCCTCCATAAAGACGCGGTGCGTCGTTCTGTGCCGCAGGGTCCTGAGAAACACCGCCGCCCCGGCGATCCCGAAAAGGTGGATCAGCCAGTGGAGCATCGGGCCGTGCCAGAGCGCGATCGGCAGAAAGCCCAGCGCCGCCGTCACGGCGCCGAGCACGTAAAACACCGCTTCTTTCCCGCTCAGCCTCCGCGACACGCCGGGCAGCAGGCAGAGCAGCAGCCCGAAATACAGACAGGAGAAGGCCGGAAACGGCATGCCGGTCATGCTGATCAGGACGCCGAAGAAAGCAAGGCAAAGATAAACGAGCGTGGTGTAATACGCCGTTCGGAAAAAGCGGTTCATGCCTCCGCCTCCTTTTCCTCCGACGGGTCGCAGCGGTCCGGCGTCAGCCGGTCCGCAAAGAGCGTGACGATCTCCCCGCTCATGCTCTCCCGCGCCCTGTTCAGCGCAGCTTCCACGCGTTTGTCGCAGTTCGTCGATATCAGAACGATCATCTCACGCCGGTAGAGGCCCAGGCAAAGGGCGTCCGTCAGCTCCTCCACGGAAGCGATGCTGCCCTTTTTGGCGGAGCCGAGCGCATAGAGGATCTTCCGGTAGGAGCCTCCCATTCCTCCGCTGCTGGAGAAGCTGGATAGCTCCCCCGTGATCGCCGCGTTCGTCACGAGCTGATAGGCGAAGTTCCGCCGCTCCAGCTCCTCGCAGACGCTCCGGGTGAGCGAAAAGCACAGCTCCAGCTGCTCGAGGTACTCGTCAAAATCTCCGTGAAGATCCGCATCCAGCGCGATCAGGACCGTCTGCTGCCAGACGGGGTCGAAGCGCTTCACGATCAGCGCGTTGTGCGCGGCGCTCTGCTTCCAGCTGATCTGCCGCATCGGTTCCGCGCCGGTATAATCGCGGTATCCGCAGACGGAGATCGGGTCCTCCAGCAGCCGTTTTTTCCGCGCCAGGTCGTCCAGCGCATCGGAAAAGGTTTTCGGCAGCTCCGTGTTTTCCAGCTTTGCCGGATAGACGACGATCCTGCTGTCGTTCTCCATGCGGTAGGCGAATTCGCGGAAGCCGAGAAAATCCCCCGCGTAAAAATCCGCATAGGAGAAGCAGTATTCGCCTCTCTGCGGGATCGAGGCGCGGAGGCTGCGCTTTACCTGCTGACGCCCGTGCAGCAGGACCGTGCTGTAGTAGATCCGGTAGTCTTTGGTCAGCCACTTGACGTTGAACTGCTCCGACTCCAGCACGTTCAGGTCTTTGGGGAAATGCTCCTCGATCCGGACGGAGGGGGAGGGGCGCAGGCCGAGATTGGCCACATTGCTGAGCACGAGGAACTCCTCCCCCGGTTCGCAGGCGCGGACCGACGGCTTGCATTCATAGCGCAGGTTCCGGTGATCGCCGGCATTGCGCAGTGAAAACCACTGCAGTCCCAGCGCGACCAGAACAACAATGACAAAGAAGGTCAGCATTTTACTCAGTCAGCGGATCACGCTTCCGTCGGCACGAGGATATCGTTCAGCACTTCCCGGAAGACAGCCTCGGCTTTCGCGCTGTCGACGGGGCCGCTGTGGACGGCCGCCCGGTAATGCAGGCGGTGCGCGAGCACGGCGGGCGCCAGCGTTTTGACGTCGTCCGGCGTCACATAGCCGCGGTTCTGAAACGCCGCGTATACGCGGGCCGCCTTCGTGAGGGCGATCGTGCCGCGCGGCGAAGCGCCGATATGGAAGCGCGCGTCGTTTCGCGTCCTTTCGATGATGTCCATGAGGTATCCCATCACCGGCGCGCTGATCTCGATCCCCTCGATCTTGCCGCGCAGCCTCAGCGTCTCATCCGCGGAAACGACCGGCCGGATCTTTTGGATGATGTCCTCCGTATCCTGCCGCAGCGCGACGCCGATCTCCTCCCCGCGCTGCATGTAGCCGAGCTTCAGCCGCATCATAAAGCGGTCCATCTGCGCCTCGGGCAGCGGGAAGGTGCCGTAGGATTCGATCGGGTTCTGGGTCGCCGCGACCATAAAGGTATCGCCCAGCTTCCGCGTTTCGCCGTCAACGGAGACCTGCCGTTCCGCCATGGCTTCCAGCAGGCTCGACTGGGTCCGCGGCGTCGCGCGGTTGATCTCGTCGGCAAGCACCAGGTCCGCGAAAACGGAGCCGGGGCGAAATTCGAAGTCACCCGTCTTCATATTGTAAAAATGGATGCCCGTGACGTCGCTCGGCATGACATCCGGCGTGAACTGGATCCGCTTGAAGCTGCCGCCGCAGGCCCTGGCAAAGGCGCGCAGCAGCATGGTCTTTCCGGTCCCCGGCACATCCTCCAGAAGGATATGACCGCCGCAAAGATAACAGACGGTGATCAGAGCGATCTCCTGTTTTTTGCCGACAATGGCTTGCGAACAGGCGTTGACCAGGCGGTCGCGATAGGAAACGAACTCCGAAACATCCATGCTTTTCCCTCCGAAAACAGTTTGATCCTTCCTGTTATCCGCACGGAAAAACCGGTGCGGATCCGTCTTCAGTATACCGTATCGCGCGCCTGTTTACAAGGAAAAAATCCCCTGTGCCAAACAGCAAGGCTCCGCCCGGACCGCGTCGGGCCGCGCAAAGGAAAAACCCCGGAACCGATGAGGTTCCGGGGTTTTTGATGATTTGGGCTTGAGATCAGCGCTTGCTGAACTGCGGAGCACGGCGGGCGGCCTTGAGGCCGTACTTTTTGCGCTCCTTCATGCGCGGGTCGCGGGTCAGCAGACCGACGGCCTTGAGGATGGGGCGGTTGCCCTCGTCGACGAGCAGCAGGGCGCGGGCGATGCCGTGGCGGATGGCGCCGGCCTGGCCGGACACGCCGCCGCCGGCGACGGTAGCCTCGATGTCGACCTTGCCGACGGTGTTCGTGGCGACCAGGGGCTGACGGACGATGAGCTTCAGGGTGTCGAGCCCGAAGTAGTCGTCGATATCACGGCCGTTGACGGTGATGATGCCGCTGCCGTTGGGGATCAGGTGAACGCGGGCGACGGAGGATTTCCGACGGCCGGTGCCGTACATATAGGGCTTCTTGGTCTTGTAGGTTGCCATAGTTCTTTACCTCCTCTTAGCGATCCCAGACTTCGGGCTTCTGGGCGGCGTGGGTATGCTCGGCCCCGGCGAAGATGCGCAGGCGCTTGAGCTGCCACTGGGCGATGGTGTTCTTCTGCAGCATGCCGCGCACAGCCAAGCGCATCGCCAGCTCGGGCTTTTTCTGCATCAGGGTCTTGT
>JAFZQE010000052.1 GCA_017552325.1 Oscillospiraceae bacterium | reverse complement strand
GTGGGCGACAACGTCGGCGACGTGGCCGGCATGGGCGCCGACCTCTACGAGAGCTACGTCGGCTCGATCCTGGCGACCTTTGCGCTGGGCTCCGTCGCGGGCTATGGCTTCGAGGGCATGCTGCTGCCGCTGCTGCTGGCGGTCTGCGGCGTGGTCTGCTCGATCCTCGGCTCCTTCCTGATCCGCACAAAGGAGAACGCGAGCCAGGAATCCCTGCTCAAAAGCCTGCGCACCGGCACATACACCGCGGCGATCCTGGCCGCGCTGCTGGACGCGCCCCTGACCTGGCTGACGATGCACAACTGGGGCATCTACACGGCGATCCTCGCCGGCCTCGTCAGCGGCTGCGCGATCGGCTACTTCACCGAGTACTATACCTCCGACACCTACAAGCCGACCCGCGAGCTGGCGGCCGAGAGCGAGACCGGCGCCGCCACGATCATCATCGGCGGCCTGTCGCTGGGCATGCGATCGACGATGGTCTCGATCCTGATCGTCGCGGGGGCCGTGCTGACGAGCTTCTTCGCCGCGGGCGGCCACATCGACTTCGAGCAGGGCCTCTACGGCATCGGCATCGCCGGCGTCGGCATGCTCTCGACTCTCGGCATCACCCTCGCCACCGACGCATACGGCCCCGTGGCCGACATCGCCGGCGGCATCGCGGAGATGGCCGATCTCCCCGAGGAGGTCCGCCAGCGCACCGACGCGCTGGACTCGCTCGGCAACACCACCGCCGCCACCGGCAAGGGTTTTGCGATCGGCTCGGCTTCGCTGACTTCGCTGGCGCTGCTGGTCAGCTATGTGGACATCGTGCAGGCCAGCATCGACAAGCCGCTCGACCTCTCGCTGACGAATCCTCTGATGCTGGTCGGGCTCTTCATCGGCACGCTCCTGACCTTCCTCTTCTCCTCGCTGACGATGGCTGGCGTGGAGCGGGCGGCCCAGTCCATCGTCGTGGAGGTCCGCCGCCAGTTCAAGGAGATCAAGGGCATCATGGACTACCAGGCCGACCCGGAGTACGCGCGCTGCGTCGCGCTGTGTACCCGCGGCGCGCTGCATGAGATGATCGCCCCGGCGCTGATCGCGATCATCGTGCCGATCGTAACGGGCCTGATCCTCGGGCCCGTGGGCGTGGTCGGCATGCTGGGCGGCGTGTCGGTCTCCGGCTTTGCGATGGCGGTTTTCATGTCCAACTCCGGCGGCGCCTGGGACAATGCGAAAAAGTACATCGAAGCCGGGCACCACGGCGGCAAGGGCAGCGAGCAGCACAAGGCCGCCGTCGTCGGCGACACGGTGGGCGATCCGCTCAAGGACACCGCCGGCCCCAGCCTGAACATCCTCATCAAGCTCTGCTCCACGGTCTCGATCGTCTTCTCCGGCCTGATCCTGTGGTTCAATCTGGCCAGCCTTCTGTGAGAAGAAAAAAAGGGAAGACAGGACAGTTCGTTTTTCACTTCCCGCGCGCAGGAAAAATCGGTTGACAAAGGCCGGAGACGGGCCTATCATAAATATTTGGGGCGCAGCCCCAACCATAGTATTCCCACCGACTGACACAGCATAAACGCTATAATATTTCAGGAGGAATATCGATCATGGTCAAGAAATCCATGGACGGCAACGAAGCCGCCGCGTACGCAAGCTATGCCTTTACCGAGGTCGCGACCATCTATCCGATCACGCCCTCGAGCCCGATGGCCAATCACGTGGACGAGTGGGCCGCCCGGGGCAAGAAGAACCTGTTCGGCATGCCCGTGAGGCTGATGGAGATGCAGGCCGAGGCCGGCGCCTGCGCGGCCATGCAGGGCGCGCTCGAGGGCGGCGCGCTCGGCACCACCTACACCTCGGCCCAGGGCCTGATGCTGATGATCCCGCCGATGTACCGCATCGCGGGCCTGCTGGTGCCCGCCGTGATGCATGTGGCTGCCCGCAGCGTGGCGACCTCTTCCGTATCCATTTTCGGCGACCACCAGGACGTGATGGCCTGCCGCCAGATCGGCTGGGCGCAGCTCGCGTCCTCCAGCGTGCAGGAGTGCATGGATCTGGGCGCCGCGGCGCATCTGGCCGCCATCAAGGGCCACCTGCCCGTGCAGCACTTCTTCGACGGCTTCCGCACCTCGCACGAGATCCAGAAGATCGAAGTGCTCGACTATGAGGACCTGCGCGGCCTGCTTGACTGGGACGAGCTGCAGAAGTTCCGCGACCGCGCGCTGAACCCGGAGCACCCCACCATCCGCAACAGCGGCGAGAACGACGACACCTTCTTCCAGCACCACGAGGCCTCGAACCCGACTTATGACGCCTTCCCGGCGGTCATGGAGGGCGTGCTCAAGCAGATGTCCGAGCTGACCGGCCGCGACTACAGGCTCTTCAACTACTACGGCACGCCGGACGCGGACCGCGTCATCGTCGCGATGGGCTCCGTCTGCGAGGCCGCCCGCGAGGTCGTCGCTTACCTCAACGAGCGCGGCGAGAAGGTCGGCCTGATCCAGGTCCGCCTGTACCGCCCCTTCTCCCTGAAGCACTTCGTCTCCGTCATCCCGGCAAGCTGCCGCATCATCAGCACCCTCGACCGCACCAAAGAGCCCGGCTCCCTGGGCGAGCCGCTCTACGAGGACGTGAGCGCGGCGCTGAAGGAGGCCGGCCTCGATATCGCCGTGATCGGCGGCCGCTACGGCCTTTCCTCCAAGGACACGACCCCCGCGCAGATCAAGGCCGTGTTCGACAACATGAAGGGCGAGAGAAAGAACCACTTCACCGTCGGCATCAACGACGACGTGACCTTCCACTCCCTGCCGGTGGGCGAGAACATCGTCACCTCCGGCAAGTCGATCATCTCCTGCAAGTTCTGGGGCCTCGGCTCCGACGGCACCGTGGGCGCCAACAAGAACTCCTGCAAGATCATCGGCGACAACACCGACCAGTACGTGCAGTCCTACTTCCAGTACGACGCGAAGAAGTCCGGCGGCCTGACCCGCAGCCATCTGCGCTTCGGCCACGAGCCGATCCTCAGCACCTACTACGTCACGATGGCCGACTTCGTGGCCTGCCACAAGCAGAGCTACATGCACAACTACGACATCGTCAGCGAGGTCAAGCCCGGCGGCATCTTCCTGCTCAATACCCGCTGGAAGGGCGAGGAGCTCGTCCGGAACCTCCCGAACCGCGCCAAGCGCCTGCTGGCCGAGCGGAAGGTGAACTTCTACACGATCGACGCCACCGACATCGCCGAGGAGATCGGTCTCGGCAACCGCACCAGCACCGTGCTGCAGGCCGCCTTCTTCAAGCTCTCCGGCGTCCTGCCCGTGGACGAGGCCGAGAAATACATGAAGGAGGCCGCCGTCAAGACCTTCTCCCGCAAGGGCGAGAAGATCGTCAACATGAACCTGACGGCCATCGAGCGCGGCCTGACCGACGCGGTGAAGATCGAGGTCCCGGCTGAGTGGGCCGAGCTCACCGACGAGCCGGTCGTCGTGGACGAGAAGCTCCCGAGCTACGCGCAGAAGGTGCTCGTGCCCATCAACCGCGCCAAGGGCGACGACATCCCCGTCAGCACCTTCAGCGAGTACGCCGACGGCGTGATGCCGATCGCGATGGCCCGCTGGGAGAAGCGCGGCGTGGCCGACAACGTCCCGGTCTGGGATCCCGACAAGTGCATCGGCTGCAACCGCTGCTCGCTTGTGTGCCCGCACGCGGCGATCCGTCCCTTCCTCTTCACCGAGGAGGAGGCCGCCGCCGCGCCCGAGAGCTGCGTGACCAAGAAGGCGATCGGCAAGGGCTTCGAGGGCCTGCGCTACCGCATCCAGGTCGGCGTGCTGGACTGCCAGGGCTGCGGAAGCTGCGTCAACGTCTGCCCGGCCAAGGAGAAGGCCCTGCACATGGTCCCGCTGGACGAGAAGGCTGCCCTCGAGCAGAAAAACTGGGATCACTGCCTGACGCTCAGCGAGAAGAAGAACCCGATGAGCCGCTTCTCCGCCAAGGGCAGCCAGTTCGAGCAGCCGCTCTACGAGTTCGCCGGCGCCTGCCCCGGCTGCGGCGAGACGCCCTACATCAAGCTGCTGACCCAGCTCTTCGGCGACCGCATGTACGCGGCCAACGCCACCGGCTGCTCGCAGGCCTACGGCTTCTTCGCCCCGACCTTCCCGCAGACCGTCAACAAGCGCGGCTTCGGCCCCGCCTTCTCGAACTCCCTGTTTGAAAACAACGCGGAATTCGCCCTGGGCATCAGCCTCTCCGCCGAGCAGATGCGCGAGCAGACCAAGCTGCACGCCCGCGCCGTGCTGGAAGCCTGCGCCGACGAGAAGCTCAAGGCCGCGCTGCAGGCCTGGCTGGACGAGGGCGACGACGATGAAAAGACCGTCGCGCTGGCCGACGCGGTGCGCGAGGCGCTGGCTGCGACCGCCGAACAGAGCGCGGACATCGACTACCTCCGCTCCCGCGAGGACACCCTGACCAAGAAGGCCGTCTGGATGATCGGCGGTGACGGCTGGGCCTACGACATCGGCTACGGCGGCCTCGACCACGTCATGGCCACCGGCCTCGACCTCAACGTCCTGGTCATGGACAACGAGCTCTACGCCAACACCGGCGGACAGTCCTCGAAGGCCACCCCGATCGGCGCCTCCGTCCAGTTCGCCGCGGCCGGCAAGGCCACGCCGAAGAAGGACCTGGGCCTGATCCTCTCCAACTACGGCTATATCTACGTCGCGCAGATCAACATCGGCGCCAATCCCGAGCACGCGATCAAGTGCCTCAAGGAGGCGGCGGCCTATCACGGCCCGTCCATCGTCATCGCCTACACGCCCTGCATCAACCACGGCCTCACGAAGGGCATGTCCAAGGCCATGGACGAGGGCAAGGCCGCTGTGGAATGCGGCTTCTGGCCCCTGTTCCGCTACAACCCGGACCTGGAGAAGGAGGGCAAGAATCCCTTCCTGCTCGACTCCGCCGAGCCCAACGGCAAGCTGCGCGAGTTCATGATGGGCGAGAACCGCTTCGCCTCCCTGACCCGCACCTTCCCCGAGCGCGCCGAGGTTCTCTTCGCCGAGGCCGAGGCCTTCACCGCGCGGCGTTACGCGAAGTACAAACGGCTCGCCGGTAAGGAATAAGAGTGCTTAGTGCGTAGTGCTTAGAAGAAAAAACGGCAGAAAACAAGGAGCGTAACTTTATGGATTACCGTGCCCTGTATCAAGAGAAAAAGACCGACGCGCGGGAGCTTGCCGCGCGCGTGGGAGACGGCTGGCTGCTCGGCATGGACGCCGGCGCCGCCCAGACGCCGACGATCCTCGGCGCCATTTGCGCGCGCGCCCGCGAGGGCGGCGTCTCCGGCGTCCGGGTGCAGAGCCTTCTTGACGTCTATCCGCTGGAGTTCCTCGCGGACGACAGCCTCTTCGGGAAGATCACAAGCGAGGCCTGGTTCTCCGGCGGCGGCTCGCGCCGCGCCGTGAACGGCGGCTTCGGCGACGTGATCCCCAACTACTATCGCGACATCCCCGGCCACATCCGCCGGATGTACGACTACGACGCCTTCCTCGTCTCCGTCTCCCCGATGGACAGCCACGGATACTTCTCCCTCTCCACGGTCAGCTCCTACAGCCCGGCCATGATGGAGAAGGCGAAGCGGATCTTCCTCGAGGTCAACGACCGCCAGCCCCGCGCCGTCTGCGGCGCGCAGGTGCACATCAGCCAGGTGGACGGCCTCATCGAGGTCAGCCACGAGCTGCCCGTCCTGCCTCCGACGAAGATCGACGCGGTCAGCGAGACCATCGGCGGCCTGATCGCCGAGCGCATCGGCGACGGCGCCTGCATCCAGCTCGGCATCGGCGCGATCCCCGACGCGGTGGGCGCGGCGCTGAAATCGAAGCACGACCTCGGCATCCACACCGAGATGTTTACCGATTCGATGGTGGAGCTGATCGAGTGCGGCGCGGTGAACAACTCCAAAAAGCAGATCCACCGCGGCCAGAGCGTGACGACCTTCGCCTTCGGCTCAAAGCGCATCTACGACTACATCGACGACAACCCCGGCATCGCGCTGCTGCCCGTCGACTATGTCAACGACCCGGCGGTCATCTGCCGCAACGACAACATGATCTCCATCAATGCCGCCCTCGAGGTCGACCTCTGGGGCCAGGTCTGCGCGGAGAGCGTCGGCACGCGGCACATGTCCGGCACCGGCGGCCAGGTGGACTATGTCCGCGGCGCCTGCCAGTCGCGCGGCGGCATGAGTTTCATCGCCTTCAGCGCCACGGCCAAGGGCGACACGATCAGCAAGATCAAGTCCACCCTGACGCCCGGCGCCGTCGTCACGACCAGCAAGAACGACGTCGACTACATCGTCACCGAGTACGGTGTGGCCCATCTGCGCGGCGAGCCGCTCTCCAGCCGCGCCAGGCAGCTCATCGCCATCGCGCACCCGAACTTCCGCGACGAACTGACCTTCGAGGCCAAAAAACGAGGTATTTTAATCTGAGCGTAAACAAAAACCGGCCTGTCCGATCGGACAGGCCGGTTTTTTCTTGTGTAAAGCTCACACGCCGGCAACGAATTCGCGGATGAAGTAGAGCGCGGCGCCGAGGGGCGTGATATGCCGGCGCAGGACGCTGAACTGCACGAAGTCCGCGTTCTCCTCGAAGGGGTTGCCAGCGAGGACGTAGCGCCGCAGGACCGGCAGATAGGGCACGAGGTATTCGCTGAGGAAGCCGCCGAGCACGACGTCGCAGTCAAGCGTCATCCGGATGCTGTTGACGGCCACGGCCAGATGCCGCAGCATATCGTACAGCAGGGCCTCGTATTCCGGCCGGTGCTCCGCCACACCCTGGAAGAACTGCTCCGGCGAAACGCCCAGGCTGTTCTCGATCCGCTGCGGGGAGCAGTAGGGCTCGAGGCAGCCCAGCTTGCCGCAGGCGCAGCGCAGGCCGCCCGGCTCGACGCAGATGTGGCCGAATTCGCCGCTGCGGCTGTGGTCGCCGGCATAGGGGCTGCCGCCGACGAGCACCGCGCCGCCCACGCCGTTTTCCAGCGAGAGATAGGCCATGTTCCAGGAGGAGCGGCGCATGAAGCACTCCGCGTGGCCGCTCGCCGAGCCGTCGTTGTCCACATTGACCGGGTAGGGGATATCCCCCAGCAGCTCGTGCATCGGCAGGTCGCGCAGGCCGAGGGTCGGCGCGAAGAAAAGCGTGCTGTGGTCCTCGCTGACGAGGCCGGGCACGGTCACGCACACGCCCAGCAGGCGGCTGCGGTCCAGCGGAAAGGCCTCGAGGAAATCCTCCAGATGCGCGGCGATCTTCGGCGCGCGCCCCTCCAGGCAGGCGCGCACGTCGAAGGCGACGACGCGGTAGGCCAGCTCCTGCAGGCGCAGATCGGCCGCCACGAGGCGCAGCGACTTTTCGTTCACCGAGATCCCCACGGAAAAGCGCGCCTCCGGCACGATGTCCAGGCCCTGTGCCTTCCGCCCGCCGGTGGACTGCTCCTCGCCGGAGAAGCGAACGAGCCCCTCGTCCATCAGCTCGTTCAGGTTCTGATACAGGGTCGGCATGCTGACGCCGCAGGCCTCGGCGAGGCTCTGCCGGGAGTGAAAGCGCTGCGATTCGTAGAGCGTGCGGTAGATGCGGCTGCGGACGGGAGGACGATCCTGCCGCATAGCGGTCGAATTCGTCATTTCGGCGCCCTCCTTTTTACCGATTTGAGCCTATTGTATCACGCTTTTGCACCGAGTCAACAGAAAAAGCGCCAATTTTAGAAAAATATTTTATAAAAGCATTTTATAATTCGTCTATTCAAACAAAAACAAAGCGGGTTTTCCATGTATAATATACGAAAATTGTTGGAAACGCAAAATACGCCTTGACACTGAGGGAGAATATTTGTAAAATCATCTTATAGAAGTTGGCAACAGCTTCGCGCAGTTGCGAGGCCGGAAAACCGGCTTCCTAACACATATTTTAAAGGAGGACACAAAATGAAAAAGCTCATCGCACTTCTTCTTGCGCTCGTGATGATCTTCGCGCTGGCCGCCTGCGGCGACACCGCTGCGAAGCCCGAGGGCAAGACCGAAACCCCTGCGACCGGCGATCTGGTCGGCGTGGCCATGCCCACGAAGGACCTGCAGCGCTGGAACCAGGACGGCGAGAACATGAAGGCCATGCTGGAGGCCGCCGGCTATCAGGTCGATCTGCAGTACGGCGCCAATGACATCGCCACCCAGGTCTCTCAGATCGAGAACATGATCGCCAACGGCTGCAAGGTCCTGGTCATCGCCTCCATCGACGGCGACTCCCTCGGCACCGTGCTGGCCCAGGCCAAGGAAAAGGGCATCCCCGTCATCGCCTATGACCGTCTGATCATGAACTCCGACGCCGTTACCTACTACGCCACCTTCGACAACTGGCTCGTCGGCACCAAGCAGGGCGAGTTCATCCGCGACGCGCTGGATCTGGACAACGCCGCCGGCCCCTTCAACATTGAGTTCATCACCGGCGACCCGGGCGACAACAACATCAACTTCTTCTTCGACGGCGCCATGAGCATCCTGCAGCCCTACCTCGACAGCGGCAAGCTGGTCTGCCCGTCCGGCCAGACCGAGAAGGCTGTCGTCGCCACCGCCAACTGGGCGACCGACGCCGCGCAGTCCCGCTTCGAGAACATCCTCGCCGCCAACTACTCCGACGGCACTCCGCTGCACGCGGTCCTCGCCTCCAACGACTCCACCGCTCTGGGCGTTGAGAACGCG
>JAFZQE010000051.1 GCA_017552325.1 Oscillospiraceae bacterium | reverse complement strand
CGGCTCGGGCGTGGGCTCCGGGGTCGCCGCGGGCGCGGGGGGCTCCGTCGTCTGGGCGGCGCCGTGCGCCGTGGCCAGCGGCTCCGAGGGCTCCGCGGCGGGCTTCCGCGCGCAGGAGCAGAGCATCAGCAGGCACAGCAGCAGCGAAATCAGACTGATCCAGCATTTTTTCATCGTTTTGTCCTTCCTTTGTCCGTGTTTCTCCATATCATGCCATATCTCCGCCGATTATTTTACCATATCCCCGGGGAAAGGAAAAGAAGAAAGTTACTTGAATTCAGGGGAACTTTCCCCTATAATGAGCCTATCCGCGGAGACGCTTTCTCCGCAGCAAAGGAGCGGATCCAATGAGTGATATCTTCGTGACCGGGCACCGCAACCCGGATACCGACTCGATCGTCGCCGCCATCGCCTATGCCAATCTGCGCAATTCGATGGGCGACCGGGAATACAGGGCCGCGCGCATCGGCGCCGTCAACGACGAGACGCAGAAGCTGCTCGACCGCTTCGGCTTCGAGCCGCCGGTGATGGTGAAGACCATGCGCACCCAGGTGCGGGACCTGGACTTCGACCGTCCGCCCGCGCTCAACCGCTCCGTCACGATGGACCTCGCCTGGCGCACGATCCGCGACAACCATCTGACGGCCGTGCCGATCACCAACGAGGACGGTACGCTGTTCGGCATGCTCTCCGCCGGCGACATCGCCAGCTACGACATCCAGACCATCTACAACAACCGCGTCGAGGATGTGCCGCTCTTCAATCTCCTGAGCGTGCTGGAGGGCAGCCTGGTCAACGAGTCCGGCGCGCCCGGCGGCACCGTCTCCGGCGAGCTTTTCATCGCGCTGCCGCAGAACTTCGACGATCCCGCGCTGACCAACCCCGAGAGCATCCTCGTCTGCGGCGACCAGCCGGAGCTGATCGACCGCGCGATCGCGGCCGGCGTCGGCTGCCTGATCGTCTGCCGCTCGGACATCAGGCCCGAGTGGATGAACTGCGACACGGGCTCCTGCATCATCTCCACGCCGCTGTCCGCCCGCCGCGTCAGCCGCGTGATCTACCAGGCTCTGCCGGTGGAGCGCGCCTGCGAGCAGAAGGACATCGTCTCCTTCCATCTGAACGACTTTCTGGACGACGTGCGCGAAACGATGGCCAAGAGCCGCTACCGCTGCTACCCGATCCTCGACGAGCAGGACCGCGTGGCGGGCACGCTCTCGCGCTTCCACCTGCTCAATCCGCGCCGCAAGAAGCTGGTGCTGGTCGACCACAACGAGCTGGCCCAGTCCGTGCCGGGGCTCGAGCAGGCCGACATTCTGGAGATCATCGACCACCACCGTCTGGCCGACATCCAGACCCGCCAGCCGATCCGCGTGCGCAACGAGCCCGTCGGCAGCACCAACACGATCATCACCGCCATGTATCAGGAAAACGGCGTCGTGCCCTCGCCGCGCATGGCCGGGCTGATGGCCGGGGCGATCCTCTCCGACACGGTGCTCTTCAAGTCCCCCACCTGCACCCGCCGCGATGTCACGATGGCCGAGCGCCTGGCCCGCATGGCGGGCATCAACCTCGAGGAGCTGGGGCACTCGCTCTTCTCCTTCGGCGGCTGGGACAAGAGCGCCGAGGAGCTGCTGCGCGCCGACTACAAGGAGTTCCACATCTCGGGGCAGGACCTCGCCGTCAGCCAGATCACCTGCGACGACTCGGCACAGATCCTCGAGCGCGCGGACGATTTTCTCTCGGTCATGCAGGACCTGCAGGCCAAGGGCGGTTTCGACATCGTGCTGCTGATGATCACCGACGTGCTGATGGAGGGCTCGCACCTGCTCTACATCGGCAGCGACGAGGTCATCCAGCAGGCCTTCGGCGTGCAGCCGAAGGACAGGCGCGTCTTCCTGCCCGGCATCATGAGCCGCAAAAAGCAGGTCATCCCGATGCTTACCGCCCTCTGGGGCTGATCTCCATACGGAAAAGGCGAAGAAGCCGTGTCGAAAGACACGGCTTCTTCGCCTTTTTCAGCTTATCAGTACTGCGTTTCATCCTCCGGCTGCGCATAGACCGGATTCGGGCGCAGCGTGGCCACCTGCGTCTCAACGCTCGTGACCTGGCTGCTGTTGGTGGATCCGCTCATGTACTTCCAGGCGATCCAGATGCCCAGCGCCATGAACAGCAGCAGCTGCGGCAACTGGCCCGCGTAGTCAGAGAAGCTGGACGGATCCAGCATATAGTCCGCAGCATACGCGATCGCCGATCCCAGCGGGGCGCCGTAATCGTGGAAAACATAGTATGCAAGTGTGAAGAAGGGGATCAGCAGCACGGCCGCAAGGCTCAGCACGATGACGATGACGATCGAGCCCTTGCTCATCTTGCCCTTGAAGAGCTTGTAGCCGAACATCGCGCACAGCGGCACCAGCGCGAACAGCAGGCTCCAGATCGTGCTGGCGAAAATGATGCTGAGCAGGTTCGGGATCAGGCCGACCAGCATACCGAGCAGCGCGCCGACAAAGCCCATCAGGTAGCTGCCGTTCTCCTGGTTCTCCTCGGCCTTCTCGCGGGTCTTGAGATCCTTGTCGCGGATCGCCGCCGCGCAGACGGGCTGGAAACTCTGCACGTTGTCCTTCGTTATCAGGCAGAGGCTGTCCGGGCGGGACTCGCCGGTCGCGGCGCAGGTGTCGGCCGGGGCCACGCCGGCATTCCGGAGCGCATCCGTCAGGATCTTCAGAGAAGTGGACAGGAAGCCGGACAGGTTCTCCGCCTTCCCGATGGGGATGCTGAAGCTGATCGAGGTCTTGGTTATCCCCGCCGGCTTCAGTTTGTTCCCGCTGTTTTCCTTTACCTCGCGGAAAAGCTCCTTGCGGCCGTCAAACATCACCTTCGGCAGACGCACGGCGAAGGTGGCGAACAGGTTCTTTCCCGTCCCCTGCCGAAGCAGGACCGCATAGTTGTTCCATGTGCCGAAGCAGACCTTGCCCGCGGTCTCAAAGCCGAGGCCGCTCATGGCGATAAACGCGTCGTTGATCGTTGCCATTGATATACCTCCCGGTTTTTTTGTCTGTCTGCGCATAGTGTATCACAGGGCGCAGCGCTGTGCAAGAGATTCCTGTTTCGCGGCGTGGCGGAAGCTCTTTTTTTGATAACGTTTCAGACCGCGCCCAGGTTGCAGCGATTTCAAATTTTTTGATATTTTTTTCAAAGCCCGGGTCGCCGGACGGGGGATTCAGACCTCCAGCCCCGTCAGATAGCGCCGGAGCATGTCGAAGGCGTGGTTGCCGGCCATGCGGCGGATGAAGCTGCGCGTGCGGAAGGCGCCCAGATGCAGCTCGCGCACCCAGGTTTTTTCCGCGGAGGCCATCGACACGAAGACCGTGCCGACCTCGTGCACGCCGTCGCCGTCCGGCCCGGCGAGACCCGTCACGCCGAGGCCGAGGTCTGCGCCCGTGATCGCGCGCACGCGCTCGGCCATCTCTTTGGCGACCTCAAAGCTCACCGCGCCCTTCTCTTCGATCAGCGCCGGGTCGATCCCCAGCACCCCGGCCTTGACGCCGTTGGTGTAGCTGACGACGCCGCCGAGGAAGAAGGCGCTCGCGCCGGGCAGATCAGTGAAGCGGCGGGCGATGTCGCCGCCGGTGCAGCTCTCCGCCGCGGCAAAAGTCAGCGGCTTCGCCTTCAGAAGCTGCATCACGGCCTCCTCGAGGGTCTCGACGTCCTCGCCGTAGACCGCGTCGCCCAGCTTTTCGCGCGCGTGATCCATCACCGGGCGGATCATCGCCTCGGCCTCCGCCTCGCTGCGCGCCTTGGCGGTCACCTGCAGCAGGCAGTCGCACTCCTTGGCGTAGGGCGCCATGCTGGGATTGGTCATCGCGTTCATCTCATCGCGGAAGATCTGATCCACCGTGCTCTCGCCGATACCGAAGATGCGCAGCGAATGACTGACGATCGTCTCGTCCGAGAGCTTCCGCAGATAAGGGATCGCGTACTTTCTGAACATCGGCACGCACTCGCAGGGCGGGCCCGGCATCATGATCACGATCTTCCCCTGCGCCTCGAAGGCGCAGCCGGGGGCCGTGCCCCAGTCGTTGTGGAAGACCGTGCAGCCTGCCGGGAGGTCGGCCTGCGCGTAGTTGTTGGGCGTGAAGATCCGGCCGAGCTGGATGAAATCGTAGAGCCCGGCGTATTCCGCCTCGTCGCGCACGAGCGGCAGGCCGAAGGCCTCCGCCAGCACCGTTTTCGTCAGATCGTCGCAGGTGGGGCCGAGCCCGCCGGTCGTGACGATCAGATCCGCGCGGCCCCTGGCGATCTCCACGCTCTCGCGCAGCCGCCCGGGGTTGTCCCCGACGACGGTGTGCCAGCGCACGTTGACGCCGATGCGGCTCAGGAGCTCCGAGACGTCCCGCGCGTCGGTGTTGGTGACGTGGCCGAGCAGCAGCTCGGTGCCGACGGAAATGATCTCGGTGTCAATCTTCTTCATCCAGCCTGATCCTTTCCGTGCCCGCGAGGGCCTCCTCCACCAGGGCATTCACGTCCAGCGCGGCCTCCGCGGCCTCCACCTCGCCCAGCTTCGGCCGCGTGCGGGGATGGCGCGGCGTAAACACCGTGCAGCAGTCCTCGTAGGGCAGGATCGAGGTGTCGAAGGTGCCGATCTTCCGCGCCATCTGCACGATCTCCTCCTTGTCCATGCCGACGAGCGGCTGGAGGGTCGGCAGATGCGTGACCGCCTGGGTGGAGGCCATGGCCTCCATCGTCTGGCTCGCCACCTGACCGAGATTCTCGCCGGTGACGATGGCCTTCGCGCCGTCGGCTTCCGCGATGCGCTCGGCGATGCGCATCATGAAGCGGCGCATGATCAGTGTGAAATACTCCTCCGGGCACTTGTCCCGGATCTCCTCCTGGATGTGCGTGAAGGGCACGACCTCCAGCGCCATGCGGCCGCAGTATTCGGTCAGCAGCCGCGCGAGCTCGATCACCTTCTCCTTCGCGGCCTGCGAGGTGTAGGGGAAGGAGAAAAAGTGGATCGGGATCAGGCGCACGCCGCGGCGCGCGATCATATAAGTTGACACCGGGCTGTCGATGCCGCCGGACAGCAGCGTCACCGCCGTGCCGTTGGCGCCGACGGGCATGCCGCCCGCGCCGGGCACCGGCGCGGCGTGAACGTAGGCCGCGAGGTCGCGGATCTCGACGTTCACGGTCAGCTCCGGCTCGTGCACGTCCACCCGGCAGTTCGGAAAGGCCTCGGCCAGCTCCCCGCCGACATACTGGCTGAGCTGGACGGAGGTCAGCGGAAAGCTCTTGTCGCTGCGCTTGGACTCCACCTTGAAGCTCTTCGCGCGCAGCAGCTCCCCGCGCAGGTATTCTTTGGCCTTCGCCGCGATGGCGTCGGCGTTCTTTTCGCAGGCGGCGGCGCGGCTGAGCTTGATGACGCCGAAGACCTTCTGCAGCGCCTCGAAGGCGGCGTCGACGTCGGCGCTCTCGTCCTCCGCCTCCACGTAAACCGTGGACTGCAGACAGTAGACGCGGAATTTGCCCAGCGGCGCGAGACGGCGGCGGATGTTGCCCATCAGCTTGTGCTCGAAGCTCTTGCGGTTGAGCCCCTTGAGCACGATCTCGCCCAGCTTGCAGAGTATGATATCAGTCATTGAATAATCCTTTCCTTACAGGCTCCCCTGTTTACGCCTCTCTGAAATCGTAGGTGCGGTACTGGATGGCCTCGGCGACGTGCTCGGGCTCGATCGTTTCGCTGCCCGCGAGATCCGCGATCGTGCGCGCGACGCGCAGGATGCGGTCGTAGCTGCGGGCCGAGAGACCCATCGCGTCGAAGGCCTGGTGCATCAGCTCCTCGCCCTCGGCGCTGAGCGCACAGAACTTCCGCAGCTCCTTGGTGCCGATGTGCGCGTTGCACATCGTGCCGTCCCCGCCGAAGCGGCCGCGCTGGATCTGCCGGGCGGCGTCCACGCGCGCCTTGATCGCGGCCGAGGGCTCGGAGGGCGTGCGGCGGCGCAGCTCCTCGTATTCGAGGGCCGGCACCTCGACGATCAGGTCGATGCGGTCGAGCAGCGGGCCGGAGATGCGGCTGTGGTAGCGCCGCACGTCGTTTTCGCTGCAGCGGCAGCGGCCGGAGGGGTGCCCGTACCAGCCGCACTTGCAGGGGTTCATCGCGCAGACCAGCATGAAGCGGCTCGGGAAGGTCACCGTGCCGGCCACGCGCGAGACGGTCACTTCCCCGTCCTCCAGCGGCTGGCGCAGCACCTCGAGCGCCGCGGGATTGTACTCGGGCAGCTCGTCGAGGAAGAGCACCCCGTTGTGCGCGAGGCTGATCTCGCCGGGCCGCGGCATCGTGCCGCCGCCGGAGAGCGCCGTGGCCGAAACGGTGTGGTGCGGGGCGCGGAAGGGCCGCGCCGCCACCACCGGATGCCGCCGGTCGGTCAGCCCCGCGACGGAATAGATCTCCGTGCAGGCGATCATCTCCTCGCGGCTCATGTCCGGCAGAATGCCGGGCAGGCGCTTGGCCATCATGCTCTTGCCCGCGCCCGGCGGGCCGACGATCAGGATGTTGTGCCCGCCCGCGGCCGCGATCTCCAGCGCGCGGCGGACGTTTTCCTGGCCTTTGACGTCGGAGAAATCGGGCAGGCCGGTCAGCTCCGGCGTCAGCTCGGGCGGCGCGGCGGGCTCGATCGGCCCGTCGCCGCGCAGGAAGCGGATGAGCTGGGCCGTGTTTTCCACCGGATAGACGGTCACGCCCTCGGCAAAGGCGGCCTCGGCGGCGTTCTCCGCCGGGACGAAGAGCTTTTTGACGCCCTCGCGCTCCGCGGCGATCGCCATCGGCAGCGCGCCGCTGATCGGGCGCAGCTCGCCGGTCAGCGACAGCTCGCCCAGAAAGGCGCAGTCGTCCTTCGGCGCGTCGATCTCACCGCAGGCGGCGAGGATGCCGATCAGCATCGGCAGGTCGTAGAGCGTGCCGGCCTTTTTCCGGTCGGCCGGGGCCAGATTGACCGTGATGCGGCTGACCGGGAACTTGAAGCCGTTGTTCTTGACCGCGGCGCGCACGCGCTCGCGCGACTCCTTGACGGCCGTGTCGGGCAGGCCGACGATGTCGAAGGCGGGCAGGCCGTTGGTGATATAGACCTCCAGCTCGACCGGGTAGCCGCCGACGCCGCTGACGCCGAAGCTTCTGACTTTGGAAAACATGGCTCGTCCTCCCTATGTTGAAAAGGCCCCCTTTCGCAAAAGGGGGCTGTCGGCGAAGCCGACTGAGGGTTTCCCCGCGAAGCGGAATCGGGAATGTGCGGAAGAAACCCTCCGGCCGCGCTCTGCGCGTCCACCTCCCTTCTGCGGAAGGGAGGCATATCATTTTTATTCCTCTTCCTTCGCGGTGACCGCGATGTGCAGCTCGTCGAGCTGCTTCTGCGTCACCTCGGAGGGCGCGCCCATCATCAGGTCCTGCGCCTTCTGGTTCATCGGGAAGGTGATGACCTCGCGGATCGACTCCTCGCCGGTCAGCAGCATGACCATGCGGTCGATGCCGGGGGCGCAGCCGGCGTGCGGGGGCGCGCCGTAGCAGAAGGCGTTGTACATGGCGGGGAACTTCTTCTTGACGTCCTCCTCGCCGAGCCGCACCATCTCGAAGGCCTTGATCATGATCTCCGGATCATGGTTGCGGACGGCGCCGGAGGCGCTCTCATAGCCGTTGCAGACCAGGTCGTACTGGTTGGCCATGATCTCCAGCGGATCGAGCTCGCCGCGCTCGGCCTTCAGCAGGGTCTCCAGACCGCCGGCGGGCATCGAGAAGGGATTGTGGCAGAACTCCAGCTCACCGCTCTCCTCGCCGATCTCGTACATCGGGAAGTCGACGATCCAGCAGAGCTGATACTGCTCCTTGTCCATGTGCTTCGGGCAGAGCAGACCGAGCTTCGAGCGCAGCACGCCGGCGGTCTTCTGCGCGACGGCGAGCTTGCCCGCGGCCAGGCCGACGAAGCAGCCGGGCTGCAGACCCAGCGCCTCGATCAGCTGCTCCTTGACGGGCTGCACGAACTTGGCGATGCCGCCGACGAGCTCTCCGTGCTCGTCCAGGCGGAACCAGTAGCTCTTCTGCGCGGTCTGCACCTCGACGTCGGCGCAGAGCTTGTCGATCTGCTTGCGCGTGGCGGTAAAATCGCTGACGGCGACGGCCTTGACGACGTTCCCCTCAAAGGGTGCGAAGCCGAGGTTCTGCATCAGGGCGCTCACATCGCGGATCTCGAGGTCGATGCGCAGGTCGGGCTTGTCGGTGCCGTAGCGCTCCATCGCCTCCCGGAAGGGGATGCGGCGGAAGGGCGCGGGCGTCACGCGGTCGCCGTACAGGCCGAATTTCTCAAAGACCGGCACGAGCACCTCTTCGAGCACGCCCAGCACGTCGTCCTGTTCGGCGAAGGACATCTCCATGTCGAGCTGGTAAAACTCGCCGGGGGTGCGGTCGCCGCGGGCGTCCTCGTCGCGGAAGCAGGGGGCGATCTGGAAATAACGGTCGAAGCCGGAGGCCATCAGCAGCTGCTTGAACTGCTGCGGCGCCTGCGGCAGGGCGTAGAACTTGCCGGGGTGCTTGCGCGCCGGCACCAGATAATCGCGCGCGCCCTCCGGGGAGGAGGCGGTGAGGATCGGGGTCGTGATCTCCAGGAAGCCGTGCTCGGTCATCAGCTTGCGGATCTCCGCCACGACCTGGCAGCGCAGGATGATGTTCTTCTTCACGGCGGGATTGCGCAGGTCGAGGAAGCGGTACTTGAGGCGCGCCGCCTCATCCGCCTCGCGGCTGCGGTTGATCTCGAAGGGCAGCTCGTTGTAGCGGCAGCGGCCGAGCACCTCGACCGAAGCCGGAACGACCTCGATGTCGCCGGTCGGGATCTTGTTGTTTTTGCTGGCGCGCTCGCGCACCGTGCCCGCCACGGAGACCGTGGACTCCTTGTTGATGGCCTTGAAGGCGCGCATCATCTCCTCGGTCTCGACGACGACCTGGGTCGTGCCGTAGAAATCGCGGATGACCGCAAAGCCGAGATTGCTGCCGACCTCGCGCAGGTTTTCGAGCCAGCCGACGATCGTCACCTGTTCGCCCGCGTTCTTGAGCCGCAGCTCGCCGCAGGTATGGGTCCTGGACTGCATCATTTCTTTCTTCCTCGTTTCTTCTAAAAACTAAAATCTGAAAACTGAAAACTATTCCTTGATAACCGGTTTCGCGTTCCGCTCGTCCACGGCGGCGCGGATCTTCTCCGCTGCCTCGGCGGCGGGGAGCTTCGTCTGCTCGCCGCTCGTCATGTCCTTGAGCGAGACCAGGCCCTCGGCGATCTCATCCTCGCCGAGCAGCACGACGAAGGGCACGCCGATCCGGTCGGCGTAGCTCATCTTCGCCTTGAACTTCTTCTGCTCGCCGTAGAGCTGCGTGCGCACGCCGGCCTTCCGCAGCTCGGTGGCGGCGGCGACGGCCGCGCCGAGATCCGCGGTCATCGGGATCACCAGCGCGTCGCAGGGGGCGGTGACGATGTCGTCGGTCAGCAGGCCCTGCTCGTTGAGCACATAGAACAGCCGCGTCAGCCCGATCGAAATGCCGACGCCCGGCAGCTGCCGGTCGGTGTAGTACTCGGCCAGGTTGTCATAGCGCCCGCCGGAGCAGATCGAGCCGATCTCCGGGTGCTCGTTCATCGTCGTCTCGTACACGGTGCCTGTGTAGTAGTCCAGCCCGCGGGCGATGGTCAGGTCGATGGCGAAGTTCTCCTCCGGCACGCCGAAGGCGGCCAGGTGCTTCGTCACCTCGGTCAGCTCGTCCAGGCCCTGGTTGAAGAGCGGCTCGTTCATCTGGCGGTATTCCTCCAGGCGCGAGAGCACATAGTCGTTCGTGCCCTGGATCGCCATGAAGTCCAGCACGTTCTCGCTCTTGTCGGGCAGCATCTTGACCTCTTCGATCAGAAGCTGCTTGACCTTCAGCGGGCCGATCTTGTCCAGCTTGTCCACCGTGCGCATGATCTCGCCGGCCTTCTCGCTCATGCCGTTCATCGCGTAGAAGCCGTTGAGGAGCTTGCGGTTGTTGACTCGGATCTTGAATTTTTTCAGGCCAAGGCGGGAGAAGGTGTGATAGATGATGGCGGGGATCTCCGCCTCGTTGACGATGTCCAGCTTCCCGTCGCCGATCACGTCGATGTCGGCCTGGTAGAACTCGCGGAAGCGGCCGCGCTGGGCGCGCTCGCCGCGGTAGACCTTGCCGATCTGATAGCGGCGGAAGGGGAAGGAGAGCTTCGCGTAGTTGGCGGCCACGTATTTGGCCAGCGGCACGGTCAGGTCGAAGCGCAGCGCGAGGTCGCTGTCGCCCTTCTGGAAGCGGTAGATCTGTTTTTCGGTCTCGCCGCCGCCCTTGGCCAGCAGCACCTCGGCCGACTCGATCAGAGGCGTATCCAGCGGCGTGAAGCCGTAGACCGCGTAGCTCTCGCGCAGGACCTGCATCATGCGCTCCAGCTTGATCTGCTCGGCGGGCAGCAGCTCCATAAAGCCCGACAGGGTGCGGGGCGTCACTTTTGTCATGGCAATAATCCTTTCTGATGCACGGATGTCTCCTTTCCGCGGAAGGGAGACGGCTGAAAAGAAAACACGGCGCGGCTTTGCCGCGCCGTGGACGTTTTCCGGTATTCCGCTCAGCGTTTGTTCTTGGGGTTGACGATGTTGCGCCAGTCGAGATCGCCGCGGCGCAGGCCCTGCACCAGCACCTCGGCCGTGGCCGCGTTGGTGGCGAAGGGGATCTGATACTGGTCGCACAGGCGCTCGACCTTGTTGATGTCGTCAAAGCCGCGGGGATTGGAGGGGTCGCAGAAGAAGAGCACCAGGTCGATCTCGTTGAAGGAGATGCGCGAGCCGATCTGCTGGGTCCCGCCCTGCTCCGCGTGCAGGTACAGCGTGACCGGCAGCCCGGTCGCCTCCGTCACCAGCTTGCCGGTGACGTGCGTCGCGCAGAGCGAATGCTCCGCCAGGATGCCGCAGTACGCGATGCAGAACTGCACCATCAGTTCTTTTTTGCCGTCATGGGCCATCAGAGCGATATTCATGCGTCCTCCTTCTCCTTATCGTTACAGAATTTCAGATAATTTATTATAAACAGACGCGGGCACTTATGCAACGGGAAATTGGAAAAAATGGAAAGAATGATCCGGTTTTCGTATGATGATCCATCCTATTTCAGGAAGGCCATCTCCGGCTCGGAGGTGTCGGTATAGCTTTTGATGTTGAAGTAGGCGTCGATGATCTGCCGGGCCATGAAGGCGCAGTTGGCGCCGGCCTTGCCGCGCTCGACGACGATGGCGATGGCCACCTCGGGGTCGTCATAGGGCGCGTAGCAGATGAAGATGGCGTCGTTGACGATGTTCTCGCCCTTCTGGGCCGTACCGGTCTTGGCAGCGACGCGGCGGGACTTCGGCAGATCCATGAAGTGCTTGGAGACGTTGTCGTTGAGCGGGGAGTTTGCCACCAGGCGCATGCCCTCCTGCACGACGTACCAGTTGTAGTCCGGGGAGTCGACCGTGCTCATTTCGAGGGTCTGGCGGGCGTAGATGCTCTCGGAGTAGTCGTAGCTGCGCACCTCGCCCAGGATCGAGGCGGAGTGCCGGTGGCCGGAGTTGGCGACGGTCGCGCAGTACTCGGCGAGCTGCAGCGGGGTGAAGATGCTGTCCGACTGGCCGATGGCCGCCTGCAGCGTGTCGCCCTGTCGCCACTGGGTACCGGTGTAATCGGAGTGGTTGCGCTGGTTGGACATGTTGCCGGTGGACTCGGTCAGCTCGATGCCGGTGTGCTCGCCCAGACCGAACTGGCGGGCGTATTCCTCCATCTTGTCGATGCCCAGCGTGTCGCCGATCGTGTAGAAGAAGTAATTGCAGGAGTGCAGCAGCGCCTCGGTGATGTTCAGGTCGCCGTGGGTGTAGTGCTCGTTGGGGTTGCTGCTGGCGCGCCAGATCCAGCACTCAGGCGCGTAGCCGTCGGCCGCGTACTTGGCGAAGATGCCCTCGCACTTGACGCGGAATTCCGAGTTGATGATGCCGGTGGACAGCGAGGCCATCGCGGTGCAGGGCTTGAAGGCCGAGCCGGGCGCGTAGGCGCCCATCAGCGCGCGGTTGAAGAGCGGCGCGTTCGGCTGCTCGAGGAGCTCCGCGTAGTTTTCGATGACGCTCGAGCCGTCGTAGGTCGGCCAGCTCGCGATGGCCAGGGGCGCGCCGGTCTTGACGTCGACGACGACGGCGGCGGCGCCGCTGATCTCCCAGTAGCCGTCCTTGAAGTTCCAGTTGCCCTCGGCTTCCTCCGAGGCCTTTTCGAGCCGGCGCTCGCGCATCAGGATCTCGATGCCGTTGTCGAGGATGCGCTCCACCTGCTCCTGCAGGACGATGTCCAGCGTCAGGTAGACGTTGTTGCCGGGGACAGGCTCCTCCAGATAGACGGTGCCGAGCACCGTGCCGGCGGCGTTGCGGTATTCGCGCATCTTGCCGTCCTTGCCGTGGAGGTAATTCTCAAAGGCGTATTCCACGCCGTCCTTGCCGACCATGGCGTTGACCGCGTAGTTGTAGAGCGAGTACTTCTCGTACTCCTCCTGGGTCATCAGGCCGACGTAGCCCAGCAGGTGGGCGGCATATTCGGTGCCGTAGTCGCGCACGTAGGAGCGCGAGACCTGGATGCCGGCCAGCTTCTGCTCCATGATGGAGGTCGTCAGCTTCATGCTGGCGTCCTGCACGAAGACGTAGTCGGCGGTGTTGATCGCGTAGCGGACGTTGATCGAATAGCGCAGGCCCGCGATCGTGCGCATGTCCTCGGCGGTGTAGCTGTTGTCGATGTCGTAGCGCGTGCGCATGTAGCTGAGCAGCTCCACGGCCGTCGGATAGTCGGAGGGAAGGCTGTCGCGGTGGCGCACGAAATAGGCCTCGAGCATCGTGCGCTGGATGTCGGTCATGTTCTCGTCGTACTCAAAGGGCGGGGTCTTCGTGATCGGCAGGTCGTCGGTATAGCGGTCGCCGTACTCCTCGACCAGCTCGACGAGCTGCAACAGCGTCCCGTTCGGGTCCTCGCTGGCGAAGAGCTTGTCGGTGTCGATCGAGAGGTTGTAGCACTCCTTGTTGCTGGCGAGGACGCGGCCGTAACGGTCGAGGATCGCGCCGCGCGCGGCGGTCACGGCGACTTCCTTTTCGGTGATCGCCTCGGCCTGCTGATAGTATTCCTCGCCCTTGATGATCTGCAGGTCGTACAGGTTATACAGATAGATGCCCAGCAGCAGCACCAGCAGGATACCCATGGCCAGCACTCTGCCCTTGGAAACGGAACGGTTCATGTTTACTCCTTATCCGCCCCTTGCGGGGCAGGGAAAACGCAAAAATGGGATCAGTCGATCCAGCGGGCCGGCGGGAAATACAGCAGCACCGCCAGCGGCAGGGACCAGAGGGTCTGCAGCAGGGCGGTCTGCAGCAGGCTGAGCGACCAGCTGTCGCGCAGCACGACCCAGACGATCTGCGTCAGCCCGGTGACGAGCAGCGCGCCGGCCGCGATCACCATATAGCCGAGAAAGCGCCGGTTGATAAAAAACTGCGACACGAAGCCCGCGCCGAAGGCCAGCACGGGGAACAGCAGCGTATATCCCACGGTCGTCTCGATAAAGAACATGTCCGCGTAGATGCCCATCACCAGCGCGAAGACCGCGCCCCAGGTCGAGCCCTCGAACATGCCCACCGCCACGACGGCGGCCGGCAGGATGAAGGGGCAGACGCCCAGCGGGTGGATATGGGTCAGCAGCATGTTCTGCAGCACCAGCGTCAGGAACAGGTACAGGAAGTACAGCAGCAGCCGGCGCAGGTTGATCTTCTTCAGATCCAGCTTTCCGATCAGTTCTTTCAGCATTACTCCACCACACTATATTCCTTGATCACAAAGACCTGTACCAGCGAGTCGAAAGCGCATTCCGGCTCGACCAGGCCGTACATGATCTGGCCGCCGGCCTCGGTCTGCACGGCGGTGATGTGGCCGATGACGAGCCCGGCCGGGAACGCGCCGCCCTCGCCGGAGGTCAGCACCTCGTCGCCCACGTAGATCTGCGCGCCGTCCACCATGTAGGTCAGCTTGGCCTGGCGGTTTTTCATCAGCGCAAATTCGCCCAGCACGATGCCGACGGTGCCGGTCTCGCCGACGTAGGCGCCCATGCTCATGTCGACGTCGATCACGGTGCTCACCGTGGCCCAGGTCTTGCCCAGCTCGGTGACCTGCCCGACGACGACGTTGTATTCGGTCACGACAGGATCGCCCAGCTCGATGCCGGAATCGCTTCCCTTGCTGATCGTAAAGGAATGGGACCAGTTGGAGGAGGACCAGAGCACCACCTTGGCCGACTCGAACACGTAGTCGGTGTGCTTGGAGCGCAGCTCGAGCAGCTGGCGCAGGCGCTCG
This sequence comes from Oscillospiraceae bacterium, assembly GCA_017552325.1. Taxonomy (GTDB): domain Bacteria; phylum Bacillota; class Clostridia; order Oscillospirales; family Oscillospiraceae; genus Limivicinus. The sequence continues at coordinate 59,375 of JAFZQE010000051.1, read as the reverse complement.
TTTTCCTCCGAGGCCTCCACGCCGTCGCGCGCGGACTGCTGCGCGTCGGCCAGCTGCGCGCGCAGCGACTCGTTCTCGGCCACCAGCGCGTCGTACTCGTAGAGATAGCCGTAGATGCTGTCGAAGAGGTTGGCGGCAGAGCTGACGACCTTCTGCACCGGCGCGAGCAGGACGCCCGTCGCGTTGTGCACGAGGCTGATGTCCCCGCCCCGGGTCGCGGCGCCCAGGCCGATCAGCAGCACGACCGCAAAGACCAGGACGGCGATGCGGATGCCGTTTGTCTTCAGATAGTTCTTCAAAGCAGTTCCACTCCCTGCATGTTCAGCATTCGGCCCAGCCGGCACAGCGGCAGGCCCATGACATTAAAGAAATCCCCGTCGATCCCGCGCACGAACAGCGCGGCCTTGCCCTGCGCCCCGTAGGCGCCGGCCTTGTCCATCGGCTCGCCGGTGGCGACATAGGCCGCGATCTCCCGCTCGCTCAGGCGGCGGAAGTGCACGTAGCTCATCTCCGCCTCGCTGATCTCCCGCGAGCCGCGGATGACGGTCACGCCGGTAAAGACCTGGTGCGTCTGCCCCGAGAGCTCGCCCAGCATGGCGGCCGCCTCCTCCGGGGAATGCGGCTTGCCGTAGACCCGGTCCCGGAACCAGACGATCGTATCGGCGCCGACGATCACGTCGTCCTCGCCGCAGAGCGCGGCGACCTCGCGGGCCTTGGCCGCGGAGAGCGCCTTGACCAGCTCCTCGGGGCCGAGCCCCTCCGGAGCGGTCTCCTCGCCGCGCGCCGGGATGATCTTCAGATCCCGCACGCCCAGCATTTCCATCAGCTCCCGCCGTCTCGGCGACGCGGAAGCCAGTACGATAGACAATGAAATACCTTCTTTTTTCCATATTGGCTCCCCTGAAAGGGGAGCTGTCGAGCGAAGCGAGACTGAGGGGTTTGAAACCCTTCCGTCACGGCTTCGCCGTGCCACCTCCCCTGTTAGGGGAGGCTTATCAGTCCACGCCGCGGTAATACAGGCCGCGGGTCAGGACGTTGGGCTTGTAGTTGGACTGGCCCATATAGCCCTTGGCCACCTCGACGCACTCGCGCGCGGTCTCGGTGGTGAACATCAGGCGCGCGCCCCAGAGCCCGGCCGAGCAGATGTCCTCCTGCTTGTCGGCGAGATAGAGCTTGTGCGCGTTGTAGATGACGTTCCGGCAGCCGAATTCCTGCACCACCGGGAACACCGAGCCCATCCGGTCGGACATCTGGGCCGGGTTCTGGCAGCTGCAGCGGCCGGCGCTGTTTTTGATGACGCACTGGTCGGAGATCATCAGCGGCAGGCGGCCGTAGACAATCGCCTCCACCGGCAGCGGCTTGGACAGGTCGCGGATCTGCGACAGGCGCAGCTCGAAGGATGCCGTCGCGGACAGGAAGCCCGCCTCGCGCAGCACGTCCAGGCTCCAGGAGTTGAACATGTTGAGCCCGAAGTCGCCGCGGATCTTCATGCCGGCCTTGCGGGCCATGACGATCTGCCCGAGGTTGCCGATCAGCGCCTCGTTGACGCCGAGGCTGAACAGCTTCTCCAGCGCGCGGTAGATCACCGGGAGCTGGTCGTCGGTCACGATCCGGGGCAGCACTGCCACCGGGACGGTCCCCTTCTCGCGGAAGGGCTCGATCAGGCTGAAGTCCTGCGCCATCGTCAGCACGGGCACGTAGAGGTAGTCCGGCCTGAGCTCCGCCAGGTCCTCGCTGAGCTGGTCGGCCGTGCGGATCTGATAGATGCGCACCGGATCGCCGACGGCCTGCATGCCCCTCGGCATCGGCGGCAGCGAGAAGGCGCGGCGGTGAGGCGCCTCGGAGCGGATCTCGCTGAGCTGGGAGATCAGCTTGCGTCTCAGGTCGTTGATCGCCGAGGCGGGCAGGAACAGTCCCTTGTCCACCCGGGCGCGGTTTTCGATCACCTGGTAGGGCGTGCCGCCGGTCTTGATCATCTGGTCGGTCAGATAGGTCTCGGTCAGGCCCTGGCGCTTGGCCTCCTCGGGCACCGGGCCCTCGGCCGCGCACTTGTGCCCGTCGTCGTCAAAGACGACGGCGCGGATCGGCTCGTCCTTTCTGCACATCGTGTAGAAGTGGACCGGCACGCGCCGGGCCTCGCCCTCGGCGTAAGCGCGGCGGGCGGCGGTGAAGATCCGCTCGGCCTCGCGGTCGCTCTCGCCGCGCACGCCGAACATGTCCTTCTTGTCGCCGTTGAAATAGCCCTGGGTGAAGCCGTCGCGGGAGAAGACCTGCTCGAGGCGCTCCATCTCGGCGCGGGTGGGCTTGCGGTGCTCCTTGAGGGCCTTGGCATAGATCTCGGTGACGACGGCGGTGTATTCCGGCCGCTTCATGCGCCCCTCGATCTTCAGGCAGGCCACGCCCGCCTCCTCCAGCTCCTGCAGCCGGTCGACCAGGCAGTTGTCCTTCAGCGAGAGCGGATAGTCGTCCATGCGCCCGCCGAGGGAATACTGCATGCGGCAGGGCTGGGCGCAGGCGCCGCGGTTGCCGCTGCGGCGGCCGATCAGCGCGGACATGTAGCACTGGCCGGAGTGGCAGAAGCAGAGCGCGCCGTGGACGAAGACCTCGGTCTCGATCGAGGCGTGGGAGGTGATGAATCTGATCTGCTCCAGGCTGAGCTCGCGGGCCAGCACCGCGCGGGTCATGCCCATCTCGGCGGCGGCCTCGACGCCCGCGAGGTTGTGGATGCTCATCTGGGTGCTCGCGTGCAGCGGGATATCCGGCAGCGCGCGGCGGATCGCCGCCGCCATGCCGAGATCCTGCACGATCAGCCCGTCCGCCCCCTCGTCGGAGGCAAGCCGCGCGATCTCCACCGCGTCGCGCATTTCCCGGTCGCCCACCAGGGTGTTGAGCGTCACGTAGACCTTGCAGCCCCGGACGCGGCAATACCTGGCCGCCTTGATAAACTCCTCGTCGGTGAAATTCTTCGCGCCGCGCCGGGCGTTGAAATTGCCCAGGCCCAGGTAGACCGCGTCCGCGCCGTTCTGGACGGCGGCGATCACGGACTCCGGCGAACCGGCGGGAGATAAAAGCTCGATCATGGTCCTGTCTCCTTCGATGGACATAGTACGGCATAATATTCATGCTATTATAGCATACTTTGCCCACTTGCGACAAGAAAAATTTCATGATATAATCCGTCTCGACAGAAAAATTAAGAACGGAACCGATCCCATGACCGACAAGGAAGCTCTTCTGCCGCTGCCGACCGGGGCGGCGGACAGGCTCATCGCCGCGCACGACGGCGACGTGGCGCTGTTGTATCTGTATATGCTCCGCACGGGCGGGCTGGACGCGGAAGGCGCGGCCGGCGCGCTCTGCCGCACTGCGCGCGAAATCGAGGCCGCGGCGGAAAAGCTTCGCCGCATGGGCCTGAGCGGCAGCCTCCCCGCGCCGGATCCCGAGCGCCTGCTGCCCGACAGCAAGCTGCCGGAATACGAGGCCGCCGATCTGGCCCGCTTCGCCGCGGAGGACCCGACGCTGCAGACCGTTTACGCCGAGGCGGCGCAGATTTTCGGGCGCAAGCTCTCCCCCGCCGACATGAAGATGCTGGCCGGCCTGTACAAGCATCTCGGCCTGCCCGCCGAGGTGCTGCTCCTGCTGCTGCATTACTGCGCCGAGCGCGCGCAGCTGAAAAAGCCGGGCGCCGTCCCCTCCCCCCGGAACGTGGAAAAAGAGGGCTACGACTGGGCCAACCGCGAGATCATGACCCTCGAGCAGGCAGAGGAATACATCCGCTTCCGCCGCGAACAGCGCGAGCTGACCGCGCAGGTGCGGGAGGTGCTGAGCATCCGCGGCCGCGAGCTCGGCAAAACCGAGCGGGAATACATCGAACGCTGGCTGAGCCTCGGCTTCAGGCCGGAGGCGATCGCCATCGCCTACGACCGCACGCTCGTCAACACCGGGCGGCTCCAGTGGAGCTACATGGACAGGATCATCCGCTCCTGGCACGAGAAAAAGCTGCACACGCCGGCGGAGATCGAGGCCGGCGACGGCCGCCGCCCCGCGGGCGGCGGGCAGCAGCCCGGCGCCGCGGTCGATATCCGGGAGCTCAAGGACATCTACAGCAAAATCTGAGGAAAGGGGCCCTTTTCCATGCCCTACGACGGAAAAATGCTGGCCAGGGCCCGGGAGGCCCTGGATCAGATCCGCGCCGACAACCTGGCCGAGCAGCAGCGGCGCATCGCCTCTGTCTACGCCCGCGACCCGGAGATCGAGCAGATCGACCTGCGGCTGCGGCGGCAGATGGCCGAGCTTGTGCGGCTGACGGTGTCGCGCGCGCCGGATCTCAACGAGCAGCTGGCGGAGCTGAAGGCCGCCAATCTGGAGCTGCAGGCCGAGCGCGCCGAGCGGCTGACCGGCCTCGGCCTGCCGATCGATTATACGGACGAGATCGTCAGCTGTCCGGTCTGCCGGGACAGCGGGACGGTCGACGGGCAGCCCTGCAGCTGCCTGAAGAAGCTCTACAACCAGGCGCTGACCCGCGAGCTGAGCGGGCTGCTGCGCCACGGCGACGAGAGCTTCGAGCGCTTCGACCTGACGCTCTACGACGATCAGGCGCCCGAAGGCGGCTGCTCGCCCCGCGAGGCGATGAGCATCATCTACAAAAGCTGCCGCAAGTTCGCCGAGAGCTTCCCCGAGGTCAGCGCAAACCTCCTCTTCCAGGGCGGCACCGGCCTCGGCAAGACCTATCTGTCCGCCTGCATCGCCCGCGTCGTGGCCGACAAGGGCTGCGCCGTCTGCTACGAGTCGGCGGCCGTCGCTCTCGAGGCCTTCGAGGCGCAGAAGTTCGCCCGCGACCCGGAGACGGCCGAGGCAGCCGCCGCGCGCGTGCGCCGGATGCTCGACTGCGACCTGATGATCCTCGACGATCTTGGCACCGAGATGGTCACCTCCCTCACGACCAGCGCCCTGTACACGCTGATCAACAGCCGCCTCAACGCCGGGAAAAAGATGATCGTCAGCACCAACTGCTCCGACGAGGAGCTGCAGAAAAAATACACGCCGCAGATCTGCTCCCGCATCAGGGGAGAGTTCCTGCGCCTGCCCTTCGTCGGCAGAGACATACGCCTGAAGAAATGAAAAATGAAGAGTGAAAAACGCTTTTTCGTTTTTCTCTTTTCACTTTTCGCTTACCGAGGAGGTTCGCCATGCAGCACGAGATCACCAGAGCCATGCCCCTGCTGGACAAACAGGGCAATCTGACCGAGCCGGGCTACGCTAAAAAGCTGCTGCCCGTCTATCGCCGCCGGGACATCCGCGCAGGCAAAAGCCGCATCAAGGAATGGGACTACTATCTGATCAACAACGGCCGCTTCGCGCTGGCCCTGACCATCGCCGACAACAGCTACATGGGCCTGGACTCGGTCTCGCTGCTGGACTTCGAGGAGGGCTGGGAGGTCACGAAGAGCCCGATGAGCGTGTTCACCTTCGGGCGCGTGCATCTGCCGGAGAGCTCCGCCGTCGGCAGCGTCCGCCACGGCAGCAAGGGCTACAGCATCGCCTTTGAAAACGACGGCAAGGGCCGCCGCGTGCTGACCGCGAGCATGGACGATTTCCGTGACGGCGCGGCGCTCTCGGCCGAGATCGAGCTGACGGACGAGCCGGAGGAGAGCATGGTCATCGCCACGCCCTTCGACAAGCCGGGCCACTTCTATTTCAACCAGAAGATCAACTGCCTGCGCGCCCGCGGACAGGTGCGCTGCGGCGAGCGGGTCTACACCTTCGATCCCGCCGACAGCTTCGCCGTGCTCGACTGGGGCCGCGGCGTCTGGACCTATCACAACACCTGGTACTGGGGCTCCGCCTCCGGTCAGGTCGACGGCGTGCCCTTCGGCTTCAACATCGGCTACGGCTTCGGCAACACCGAGCAGGCCACCGAGAACATGCTGTTCTATAAGGGCAAGGCCCACAAGCTCAACCACGTCAAGTTCCACATTCCCGGCGGCGAGAAGGACTTCCTCTCGCCCTGGCAGTTCAGCTCGGACAACGGGCGCTTCACGATGGACTTCCGCCCGGTGCTCGACCGCGCCTCCTGCACCGACCTCAAGCTGATCAAATCCGACCAGCACCAGGTCTTCGGCTTCTTCACCGGCACCGCGATCCTCGACGACGGCACGCCGATTGATATCAAAGACTTCCCCGGCTTCGCCGAAAAGGTGGAGAACAAGTGGTAGAAAACAGCATCCCCTCGCGGGATGCTGTTTTAGTTTTTAATTTCTGGTTTTTAGTTTTTTGAACGAGTTGACGAAATATCAACTGCCCGGCCAACAGGCCGGGTTTTTTGACATCGTGGGAGCTTTCCCCCGCCGTGACGATCCCTCCTCCGTAATTCCGAATTCCGCACTCCGAATTCCGAATTTGATAATAATTTTAAAATACCTCTTGACACACAATACTATGCGGTGTATAGTACTACGCGAAAGGGGGTATTCGCATGCTGGACGCACAGATGAAACGCGGTCTGCTGGAACACTGCGTGCTGGCGGCGCTGGCCCGCGGCGATTCCTACGGCTATCAGATCGTCCGCGACCTGAACGGCTTCGTGCCGATGACGGAGTCGACGCTGTACCCGATCCTGCGGCGCCTGGAGGGCGCCGGGGCGCTGACGGTCTATTCCGTCGAGCACAGCGGGCGGCTGCGAAAATTTTACCACATGACGCCGGTGGGGCGCCGACAGCTGGAAAGCTTCGCGGAGGACTGGAAAGAGGTCTCCGCCATGTACGAATATATCCGGGGAGGGCTGGATCATGACGAAAGCTGAATATCTGAGAAGGCTCCGGGACTGCCTGGCGCAGATGCCGGCGGAGGAGCGGGAAGTGCAGCTTGCCTATTACGAGGAGCTGTTCGACGACATGCTGGAGGACGGCATGAGCGAGGAGGAGGCCGCGCTGAAGCTCGGTTCTCCCGAGTCGGTCGCGGAGACGCTGCTGACCGAGATGCCGATGGCGACGCTGGTGAGAAACCGCGTGAAGAAAGAGGGCCGTCCCAAGGCGCTGACGATCGCCCTGCTGATCCTGGGCGCGCCGCTGTGGCTGCCGCTGCTGATCGCCTTCCTGGCCGTGCTGCTGGCGCTGCTGATCACGCTCTGGGCCGTCGGCCTGAGCGTCGGGGTCGTCCTGCCGGCCGTCGGGCTGAGCCTGCTGGCCGCCGGAGGCGCGGCGCTGCTCGGCTACGTCACGCTGCCGCTGCTCTACGCGCTGGGCTTCCTGTTCGGCGGGGGCGGCACGCTGATCCTCGGCGTGCTGCTGATCGCGGCCATCGTTCGCGGCCTCGTGCTGCTGTGCCGGTGGATCTGGCGCGGCTGCAAGAAGGCCATGCTGAAATAAGAAAGGGGTACAGACATGAAAAATGGTGTGAAAACGGCCCTGTCGGTCGGTTTTATTCTGCTGGTGATCGGCATGGCGCTGGTCGCGGCCGCAATGCTGCGCGGCGACAATCCGCTGGACGTGTGGAACAACGCCCGCTTTGACGTCAGCACGATCTCCACCGGCTTCGGCGGTCTCAAGGGCTTCACGGTCTGCAAGACCGGCACGGAGAGCTTCTCGCCGGACGAGGTGCAGCGCATCGACGTCGGCTGGATCAGCGGCACGGTGACGCTGGAGCCCGGCGCCTCCGACAGGCTGACCGTGACGGAACGCTGCGAAAAGGAGCTGCCGGACGATCAGAAGCTCTGCTGGAAGCTGGAAAACGGCACGCTGTATCTGCGCTTCTGCTCCGCGGCGCGCATGCAGACCGTGGACAAGGACCTGGTGCTGAACTTCCCGGCCGGCTGGACGGCGAATAGCGTCGAGGTCGGCGCGACCAGCGGCGATCTCACGCTGCGCGGGCTGCAGCTCAGCGGGGACCTCGCGGTCACCGTGACGAGCGGCGAAATCCTCGTGAAGGACTGCCGCTGTGAGGACCTGGACGCCGGCGCGACCAGCGGCTCGGTCGATGTGCAGGGCTGCGTCTGCGGCAAGCTGACGCTGGGCTCGACCTCGGGCGCCCTGCGCGCGGAGAACTGCCGCTGCGACAGGATCGAGGCGGGCTCGACGAGCGGCGACATCCAGGTCAAAAGCGGGGCGAAGTCGATCACGCTCAGCAGCACCAGCGGCGCGATCCGCTGTGAGGCGGTCCCGGCCGGCTGCGACGTGAGCATCGGCGCGACCAGCGGCAAAGTGAAGCTGCAGCTGAAGGACACGAGCGACGGCCAGCGCATCACGGTCACCACGACCAGCGGCGACGTATACCTGGACGTGCCCGGCGCGATGGATCTCGACTACGACACGGCCTCCGGCGACATGTCCGGCCGTCTGGAATCGGGCGGCAGCGGCTGCCCGAAGGTCGAGATCGGCACGACCAGCGGCGACCTGATTCTCGGCGCTTTCGACTGAAATCACAACAGGGCCTTCCCGGGAGGGAAGGCCCTGTTCCCTGCTTTTTCCGGATTTTTCGCAATCCGGAAACGCATGTTTTTCATTTCGGAAACGCCCTCGGGCAGAATGACAGAAAAGCGCGGGGCGGCGGGGGCGGATTTTCGTTGTAAGCGACGAAGCTGAAAAAAAGCGAAAAAGGGGCTTGCTTTTTTGCCTCCGTCCATGTATACTGCGACACGAGCAGACGAGAGCTGCGCTTTTTGGAAAAACAGATTTTTAAGCTTCGGTACGGAGAGACCGGCAAAATCGCTCATATAGATCAGATGCACTTCGTGCGTCTTCCTTTTGTTGCGTGTCTTGCCGGTAACGGTAAGGCGCTTTTTTGCGCCCTTTTCCGGAGCGGAAGGGAGAGCGCCCATGCGGCTGAAGGCACAGATCCTGGACGAAGCGGCCCTGGGGCGCGCGCTGATGCGCATCTCCCACGAGATCGCCGAAAAGAACAAGGGCGTCGAAAACGTGGTACTGGTCGGCATCCGCCGCAGGGGCGAGCCGATCGCCCGCCGCATCCGCGGCAACATCCGCAAGATCGAAGACCTTGACGTCCCCTGCGGCAGCGTCGACATCCGCTGGTACCGCGACGACCTGAGCACCGTGGCCGAGACCCCGGAGCTGCGGCGCATCGACCTGGGCTTCGACGTGACCGACCGCGACGTGGTGCTGGTGGACGACGTGATCTACACCGGGCGCACCGCCCGCGCGGCCATCGAGGCCGTCTTCTCCTGCGGCCGCCCCCGCTCGATCCAGCTGGCCGTGCTGGTCGACCGCGGTCACCGGGAGCTCCCGATCCGCCCGGACTATGTCGGCAAAAACATCCCCACCTCCCGCTCGGAGCTCGTGCAGGTCCGCCTGCCGGAGTTCGACGGCGAGACCGGCGTGTTCCTGATGGACACGGCGGACTGACAACGCGCAAGAAAAAATAACATAAAGAGAGGGTTAACAAAATGGGTAAAGAAAAGAAAACTGCGGTCGACGAGCCGATTTACGACGCGCGCACACTCGGCGTCCCGAAGATGCTGGTCCTCGGCGTGCAGCACCTGTTCGCCATGTTCGGCGCGACGGTGCTCGTCCCGATCCTGACCGGCCTGAGCGTCTCCGCGACGCTGCTGTTCGCGGGCCTCGCCACGCTGTTCATGCACCTTGTCACCAAGCGCAAGGTCCCCGTGTTCCTCGGCTCCTCCTTCGCCTTCCTCGGCGGTTACTTCTCCGTCAAGGCTGCCGGCGCCGAGCTCGGCTTCACCGATCCCCAGTCGCTGGTCTACGCCTGTGTGGGCGTCGCCTGCGCCGGCCTGCTGTATCTCGTTCTCTCGCTGATCTGCAAGGCCTTCGGCTCGAAGAACGTCATGCGCTTCTTCCCGCCCGTCGTCACCGGCCCGATCATCATCGCCATCGGCCTGATCCTCGCGCCCTCCGCCATCAACAACTGCTCCGACAACTGGTGGATCGCCCTGATCGCGATCGTCGTCGTTATCGCCTGCAACATCTGGGGCAAGGGCATGCTCAAGATCGTCCCGATCCTGATGGGCGTCCTGGTCTCCTACATCGTCGCGGCCCTGACCGGCAACGTCGACTTCAGCGCCGTCAAGGAAGCCGCCTGGATCGGCCTGCCCGTCCGTCTCGAGAACACCGTGTTCAGCCTCTTCGGCGCTGACAACTTCAACGCCGGCTTCCTGATCTCCTCGATCATCATGATCGTCCCGATCGCCTTCGCGACGATGATGGAGCACGTCGGCGACATCTCCGCCATCGGCGGCACCATCGGCAAGAACCTGATCGAGGATCCGGGCCTCCACCGCACCCTGATCGGCGACGGCGTCGGCACCACGATCGCCGCGCTCTTCGGCGCGCCCGCCAACACCACCTACGGCGAGAACACCGGCGTCCTCGTGCTGACCAAGGTCTACGACCCGAAGGTCGTCCGCATCGCGGCCTACTTCGCGATCGTCCTCGCCTTCTGCCCGAAGTTCGCCGAGCTGATCCACGCGATGCCCGTTGCCACGATCGGCGGCGTGTCGATCATCCTCTACGGCATGATCTCCGCGGTCGGCGTCCGCAACATGGTCGAGAACCACACCGACTTCCAGAAGTCCCGCAACGTCATCGTCGCGGCCGTCATCCTCGGCCTCGCGCTCGGCATCAACTTCTCCGGCTTCCTCGGCGCGGACATCACGACCGCTGGCAACAACGCCACCGGCGCCATCTCCTTCATGATCGGCGACATGAAGATCGGCCTCTCCGGCCTCGCGGTCGCCTCCATCGTCGGCATCATCCTCAACGCCATCCTCCCCGGCAAGCGCGACGAGTATCTGCCGAACCAGGAGAACTCCAGCTCGCTCGGCAAGTTCTGATCCCTGAATCATAACGACAAAAAAGCGTGCGGCTTTTGCCGCACGCTTTTTTCATTTTTCGTTTTTCTCTTTTCATTTATATTTCCGTCACCGGCAGCTGACAGCTCCCGCCGGTGCAGAGATAATAGGCGGCCTTGCCGCCGACCGGCGCGCAGCTTTCGGTGAAGAGCGCGGCCTGCGCGAGCGCCGCCGCCCGCGCGGGCGTTTTCAGCAGGATCTCCAGCTCGGGCGCGTAGCGCCGCTCGACCGCGCGCAGCGCCTCCGGCACGCTCTCGTCCGGCGCGGCGCACAGCAGCTCCCGCGCCGGCTCCACCGCGTCCAGCACGGCCGTCAGGCCGAAGCAGGCGGAGGCCGGGTAGCGCCCGAGCCCGCCGCAGAGGAAGCGGAGCTGTTTTTCGGAGGCCTCGCGCCACTTCTCCTCCGCCGTCAGCCGCCACAGGCGCCGGAACAGCACGGCCGCCGCGCTGTTGCCGCAGGGCAGGGCCCCGTCCCCGGTCTCCTTGGGGCGGAGGATCAGCTTCTCGTCGTCCGCCGCCGTCAGGAAGAAGCCGCCCGCCGGGTCGGCAAAGCGTTCGGGGATCTTTCCCGCCAGCTCCGCGGCCAGGATCAGATGCTTCGGGTCGTAATCCGCACGGTATAGCTCCAGCAGGCCGAGGGCGTAAAAGGAAAAATCGTCCAGGCGCGCGGCAAAGCGCGTTTTTCCCGCGCAGCAGACGGCCTTCAGCGCTTCGGGAGCGCCCATCGTCCGGGCGAGGAAGGCGGCCAGCTCCTGCGCTGCGTCGAGATAGACGGCGCTGTCGAAGACCCGCGCGGCGCGGGCGAGCGCCGTCAGCAGCAGGCCGTTCCAGCCGCACAGGATCTTGCCGTCCACGGCCAGCGGCAGGCGCTGCCGCCGAAAATGCCGCAGCTTCTCCCGATAGAGCCCGTAGCCCTCCGGCACGAGCTGCCAGCGCTGGTTCAGCAGCAGGTTCGGGATGCTTTTGCCGCGGAAGTTGCCCTCTTCGGTGATGTCGTAGCACTCGCAGAAGCCGCGGCCCTCGCTCTCGCCGAGCACGCTTTTGACCTCGTCGGGCGTGAAGAGATAATAGGCGCCCTCCTCGCCCGCGCTGTCGGCGTCCTGCCCGGAGTAAAAGCCGCCGTTTTCGTCACGCAGCTCGCGCAGGCACCAGTCCAGCGTCCGCTCGGCGACCGAGCGGTAGAGTGCGAGATGCCCGTCCTGCCAGGCTTCGGTATAGACGAGAGCCAGCAGGGCGTTGTCGTACAGCGTCTTTTCAAAGTGCGGCGCGAGCCACTCCCGGTCGGTCGAGTAACGGCAGAAGCCGCCGCCGATCTGATCGAAGATGCCGCCGCGCGCCATCTGCTGCAGCGTTTTGTCCACGGCGGCGCGCGCCGTCCTGTCGCCCCTCGCGTGCGCCCAGCGCAGCAGAAAGAGGAGCTGGTGCGGCGCGGGGAACTTCGGCGCCGTGCCGAAGCCGCCGTATTCGGCGTCGAAGCTGTCCATGAGCTGCTTCGCCGCCCGCTCGGCGCGGCCGGACGAGGGCTCCTCGGGCGAGGGCTCCGCGCTCCGGCGCAGCAGGGCCGTCAGCTCTCCCCCGGCGCGGCGCAGGGCCTCCGGGTCCTCGCGCCATTTCCGCGCCGCGGCGCGCAGCAGCGGCAGCAGGCCGATCTGCCCGGCGCGGTTTTGCTTCGCCAGATAGCTCGCGGCGAAGAAGGGCTCGCCCTCCGGCGTCAGCAGCAGGGTCATCGGCCAGCCGCCGCTGCCGTTCATCGCCACACAGGCGCGCATGTACACCGCGTCGAGGTCCGGCCGCTCCTCGCGGTCGACCTTCACGGCGACGTAATCCCGGTTCAGCGCCGCGGCCACTTCCGCGTCGGTGAAGGACTCCCTCGCCATCACGTGGCACCAGTGGCAGCTCATGTAGCCGATCGAGAGGAAGATCGCTTTGTTTCCGCGTTTCGCCTTTTCCAGCGCCTCCGCGCCCCAGGGATACCAGTCGACGGGATCGTCCGCGTGCAGGCGCAGATAGGGCGAGCTTTCGTGCTGCAGTCGATTGGGCATAAGAATACCACCTTGTCAGATTCGTGTTTTTGTGATATTATCCATCCGTTCAAAGGAATTATACTATAGTCGGGCGGCTCTTTCAAGCCGCGCGGAAAGGACGCGCCATGGAGATCCGGTGGCTGGGTCACGCCTGCTTTGCCATCACGCACAAGGGCTTTCGCATCGTGATCGACCCCTACAACAGCGATTACATCAACGGCTATCCGAAGCTGAGCACCACGGCGGACATGGTCCTGGTCAGCCACGAGCACTACGGGCATAACTACCGCGAGGGCGTGAAGCTCTCCGGCCGTCCGGCGAGCGACTGTCCCTTCGAGATCACGAAGCTGCGCGTGCCGCACGACTTCAAGATGGGCAACTGGCGTGGCTTCTGCGACATCCATGTGCTGGAGGCCGACGGGCTGAAGCTCGCGCACATGGCCGACATCGGCACCCAGCTCGACGGAAGTCAGATCTCGCGGCTCTTCGGGGCGGACGTGGTGATGATCTGCGCGGGCAGCTGCACGGGCCTCCCCTCGCAGGAGACCAAGCGCATCTGCGACGAGATCATGGCGACGGTCGTGATCCCGATGCACTACCGCGACGGCAAACGCGGCGGACACCGGCTCGAAACGGTGCAGGATTTTGCCTACCAGTTCGAGTCGCCGGAGCTGATCCACTACTACGACAGCGACACCTTCACCGTCGAGCCCTTCATGGAGCCGCAGGTCGCGGTGTTGAAATTCGGCGCGAATCGTTAAGAATCGAGGAATCTTTTTGGAGCTTTCTGATCTCAGGCTGGTCACTGCCAGCAATATCATCAATCTGCGCACGGCGGCTGGCATGACGCAGGCCGAACTGGGCGCCAAACTGAATTATTCGGACAAGACCATCTCCAAGTGGGAGCGCGGCGAGGCCATTCCGGACGCCTACGTGCTGACGCAGCTGGCGGAGCTCTTCGGCGTGACGGTGGACAGTCTGCTCTCGGCCGACAACAAGTGGGAGCCGCCCGTCGACGAGAAGGAGCTGCCCGGCCCGAGCTACAGCGTCAACGTACTGATCGCGCTCGTGCTGCTCAGTACCTTTACCGTGGGACTGGCCGTTTTTGTCACGCTCTGGATGCTGGATATCATCGAGTGGCGCGTCTTTCTCGTCACGCTGTCGGTGGGGATCCTGGTCTACATGATCCTCGACCTCATATTCAAGCACGGCAGGCGCCTGCCGTATATCCTGGCCGCCTTTGTGCTGAGCCTGTTCCTGCTTGCCTATTTCTTCCTGCACCAGTACCGCCCCTGGCAGCTTTTCCTGCTGCTGCTCCCGGCGGAGGCGCTGGTTTTCCTCGCCTGCAACATCCGGCGGAGGCCGCATCACAGGAAAAACGCCAAAAAATCGGCATAATCTGACATTCTACGAATCGTAGAGACGCGGGTAGAGCGATCTGCCCGCGTCTTTTCGCACAGTAGAGCGCCCGCGCGGAGAGTAGCTTTGCTTTTGCGGCGTCATGGCTTAGGATATCCTTGAACAAACATGAGAGGAGAATCCCCATGGCCGATTACGTCATCAGCTGCTGCTCCACCGCAGACCTCAGCAAAGAGCACTTTGAGGCGATCGACGTGCATTACGTCTGCTTCCACTACATCCTCAACGGGAAGGACTATCCCGACGACCTGGGCCAGAGCCTGCCCTTCGACGAGTTCTACCGCCTGATGAAGGAGGGCGCCGACACCAAGACCTCCCAGGTCAGCATCCAGGAGTATCTGGACTTCTTCACGCCCTTCCTCGAGCAGGGCAAGGACATCGTCCACGTCACGCTGTCCTCCGGCATCTCCGCCACCATCAACTCCGCGCGCAACGCCGCGAACATCGCGATGGAGCGCTTCCCGGAGCGGAAGATCCGGGTGATCGACTCGCTGGGCGCCTCCTCCGGCTACGGCCTGCTGATGGACACAGCCGCCGCCAAGCGCGACGAGGGTCTGAGCGCGGAGGAGCTCGCCGACTGGATCGAGAAAAACCGCCTGCGCCTGCACCACTGGTTCTTCTCCACCGACCTGAGCTTCTTCGTCAAGGGAGGCCGCATCTCCAAGACCGCCGCGATCTTCGGCGGCCTGCTGGAGATCTGCCCGCTGATGAACATGGACGACCGCGGCCGGCTGATCCCTCGCTTCAAGGTGCGCACGAAAAAGCGCGTCATCCGCCAGATCGTGGACAAGATGGCCGAGTTTGCCGACAAGGGACTTGACTACGACGGCAAATGCTATATCTCGATGTCCGCCTGCCCGGCGGACGCCCGCGCGGTGGCCGACCTGGTCGAGGCCCGCTTCCCGAAGCTCAACGGCCGGGTCGAGATCAACAGCGTCGGCACCACGATCGGCAGCCACACCGGCCCGGGCACCGTCGCCCTCTTCTTCTGGGGCGAGGAACGCGTTGATTAGTTTTAGTTTGTAGTTTATAGTTTTTAGAAACAGGACGGGGGCTCTGCATTTTGCAGAGCCCCCGTCCTGTTGATTTCGTTTCTTCCGTCTCCTGGAATCTAAAAACTAGAAACTAAAAACTACCCGCGGCTTCCTTCAGCCGTTCCAGATACTCGTACGGGACCGCCAACTCGCCGGAGATGCCGGAGCCGAGCGAGATTTTGGGCTTGTTCGCGCCGTGGAAGTCGCTGCCGCCGGTGGGGAGAAGCCGATACTCCTCCGCCAGGCGCAGCAGATAGGCCGTCATGTCGGTGTCGTAGCCCGAATAGCGGCACTCCATGCCCTGCAGACCGCTCTCGAGGCAGTGCTCAATCAGCTCGCGCAGGCCGGCGTCGTCCAGCCTGTACTGGAAGGGATGCGCCAGCACCGGCACGCCGCCCGCGGCGCGGATGACCTCGATGCTGCGCTCGATCGGGAAGATGGTGCGCCCGACGTAGTATTTCCGGCCCTTTTCGACGTATTTGTCAAAGGCGTCGTTCACGCTGTCGGCGAGGCCGAGCTCCACCAGCACCCGCGCGAAGTGCGGACGGCCGATCACCTCGCCGAAGCGCTCGTGCATCTGCTCGTAGCTCACGGGCAGGCCGTCGGCGGCCATCAGGGCGGCCATTTTTTTGTTGCGCTCGTCGCGGTCCTGCACGACCCAGTCCAGCACCGGCTTGATCTCCGGTGAGAGCGGGTCGATGTAATATCCGAGGATGTGCACCGAGCGGCCGAATTTCGTGCTGATCTCGATGCCCGGCACGACCTCGACGCCGAGCGCCGCCCCGGCCAGCGCCGCCTCGGGATAGCCGTGGGCGCTGTCGTGGTCGGTGATCGCGACGGCGCGCAGGCCGCTGTCCGCGGCGAGCTTCACCGCCTCGGCCGGCGCGCAGGTGCCGTCGGAGGCCGTGGTGTGGACATGCAGGTCGATCTCTCTCATGCGTTCAGCTCCCTGATAAAAGCGTTGGCGTCGGCGTAGATGCGCGCCGGATCATCGCCCACGAAGAATGCGCCGTTTTCGTACAGGATCTTCCCATTGACCATCGTCAGGCGGACGTTTTCCTTGCTGCCCGCGTAGACGAGGTTGTTCGGGATGTCGTGCAGCGGCTGCATGTTCGGGCGCTGCAGGTCGATGACGACCAGGTCGGCCCGCTTGCCGGGGGCAATGTCGTCGCAGTCGTCCAGGCCCATCGCGCCCGCGCCGCCGACGCAGGCCATGCGCAGCACCTCGCCGGCCGGGCAGGCCGCGGCGTCGCCCTCCGTGAGCTTCTGCAGCGCAGTGACGAGGTACATCTCGCGGAAAAAGTCCAGCGCGTTGTTGCTGGCCGCGCCGTCGGTGCCGATGGCGAGCCTCACGCCCGCCTTCCGCAGCTTTTCGATCGGAGCGACGCCGCTGGCGAGCTTCAGGTTCGAGCCCGGGCAGGTCACAGCCCAGAGGCCCTTGTCCGCAAAGAGCGCGATATCCTCCTCGCTCATGTGGACGCAGTGATAGCCGCCCCCGCCGTAGCGGAAGAAGCCGAGCTCGTCCAGCAGCTGCGGCGGCGTTTTCCCGTAGCGCCGCAGGCAGCCCTCCACCTCGGCCTTCGTCTCGCTCAGGTGCGTGAAGCAGGGGGCCTTGTACTTCTCCGCCAGGGAAACGGCGTAGCGCAGCCGGTCCATGCCCGTCGTGTATTCGGCGTGGATGCCGAGGCGGAAGGACACGAGCTCGTGCAGGCTGTTGTACTTGAGAAAGTCCCGCTCGGTCTGCTCGACGTCCCGGTCGAAGTTGTTGAGTCCGCAGGCGATCACCGCGCGGAAGCCCGCGTCGATGCAGGCGGAGGTGAAGGCGTCGTTGTGGACGTACATGTCGTAACAGGCGGTGATGCCGCTCGAGACGTACTCCATGACGCCGAGCTTCGTGAAGGTATAGACCGCCTCGTCCGTGAGCTTCGCCTCGTTGGGCCAGACCTGCTCGCTCAGCCAGCGGCCGAGCGGCATGTCGTCCGCCTTCGAGCGCAGGAAGCACATCGCGGTGTGGGTATGGGCGTTTTTAAAGCCGGGCGCCAGCAGGTCGCCCCGCAGGTCGATCTCCCGCTCAAAGGCGGGCCTGTCCTCCCGCGCGGGGCCGACGTAGACGATCCGGCCGCCGTCGGTCCAGACCTCGTCCTCCGTGACGCGCAGCGCCGGCTCAAATCTCAGCGCCCGTCCGTTGTAAAATCGTACCATTTGAATCCTTTCCTTATGGGCTCCCTTTCGCAAAAGGGAGCTGTCGGCGCAGCCGACTGAGGGTTGCTTCATATATTATCGTAAGCGGAAGGAAACCCTCCGTCGCCCGGCATGCTTGAGCAGCCGGACGCCACCTCCCTTCTGCGGAAGGGAGGCTTTTTATGCTATATCTTCCCGGCCATTTCGTCGTGGGCGGCCAGCTCCGCCGCGTCGTCGAGCGGCGCAAGCTCGGCGCGGCCGTATTTGCGCTCCAGCGCCGTCCGCAGCAGAAGGTCCGCAAAGGCGGGGTTTTTCGGCAGCATCGGCCCGTGGCTGTAGCTGCCGAAGACGTTTTTGTAGTGCGCGCCCTCGGTGCCGTCCTCGCCGTTGTTGCCGAAGCCGGCCAGCACCTTTCCGAGCGGCCGCACGCCGCTGCCGAGGCGGGTCTTGCCGCTGTGGTTCTCGAAGCCGACGATCAGGCTGCCGCCGGCTTCCGGCTCGCACCGGAATTTGTAGTTGCCGATCATGCGCGTCTTCGAGCCGACGGTGTACAGGTCCAGCGCGCCGATGAAGTCGCAGCGTACGCCGTCCCAGGTCTCGTAATAGCCGCCGAGCATCTGATAGCCGCCGCAGATCGTCAGGAAGGTCAGGCCGTCCTCAATGGCGGCCCTGATCTCCCGGTCGCGCCCGCGGTGCAGATCCTCCAGCAGCACCTCCTGCTCGAAGTCCTGCCCGCCGCCGATGAACACAAGGTCGGCGCCGCTCAGTGAAAGCGGCGAGCCGATCGGCGCGCGCGTGACCTTCGCCTCGATGCCGCGCCAGCGCAGCCGCCGCGTCAACGTGATGATGTTGCCGCCGTCGCCGTAGAGGTTCAGCACGTCGGGATACAGATGGCAGATGTTCAGTTCCATGTTCTCCGCCTCCTCATTCCCAGAAGTCCGCGCCGCCGACGTGGCGGATCACCGTCTGCCGCAGCTCCAGCATGGCGGTATAGGTCGGCATCAGAAAGACCGTGTCCTCCGCCTGCTCCAGCGTTTTCACCAGTGCCTCGTAATCCCGCTCGACCGTGATGATCCCGTCCGGCACGCCGGCGTACTTGACGCGCACGCGCATGTCGAGCGCGCGGTCTCCGGAGACGGTCACCCGCTTCAGTCGGCTGCCGAGGCGGCCGAGGGCCTCGAAATCCGCGTCCCAGATCCAGGACACATCGGTGCCGTCGGCATGGCGGTCGTTGAGGCAGACGACGAGCTCGAAGGGATCGCTGATCGTCTCGAGGAACTCCAGCACCTGGTTGCAGCCGGCGGGGTTCTTCACCAGCATCATGCGCGCGCCCTTTTTGCCGAGCTTGAAGGTCTCCATACGCCCGAAGCCGCAGGAGAAGCGGCCGAGCGCCGCGATCGCCGTGTCGGCGGGGACGCCCATCGCCGTCGCGGCGGCCAGCGCGCCGTCGGCGTTGTAGACGTTGTACATGGCGGGCAGGTTGATCTTGACGACGCAGCTCTCCCCCTGCAGGTTGACGACGACGGTGCTGCCGTCGGCGCGCTGCTCCGTCACCGCGGTCACGGCCACG
Organism: Oscillospiraceae bacterium; assembly: GCA_017552325.1. GTDB lineage: Bacteria > Bacillota > Clostridia > Oscillospirales > Oscillospiraceae > Limivicinus. The sequence goes on along the minus strand of JAFZQE010000051.1, from coordinate 40,329 downwards.
TCGGCCTTCGGCCGCGCGTAACCGCAGGCCGGGCAGCGGTAGCCGCCGAGGTGCCCGTAGGTGATGTAGTCGTATTCATACTCCGTCTTGCAGCGGATGCAGTGCGTCGCGTCGGAGATCGCGGGCTTCGGGCGGCTCGGGGCGGCTCCCCCGTCGACGCCGTACCACAGCACTTTGTTCGGCAGATCGCCCGCGAGCGAGGCGGTCAGCGAGCAGTCGGCGTTGAGGCAGAGCACGGCGTCCGGCGCGCCGCGCATCGCCTCGCGGATGTTCGCGAGCGTATGCGTCACCTCGCCGTAGCGGTCGAGCTGGTCGCGGAATAGGTTCGTGACGATCACGACCCGCGGCCGGAGCTGGCCGAAGACCTTTTTGGCGGCGGCCTCGTCGCACTCGATGATGGCGTAGTCCTTTTTCGGGCGGCCGCGCCAGTCGGCGTTCATGATGAACTCGGTCGTGACGCCGGAGATCAGATTCGCGCCGGAGCGGTTGGCGAAATAGCGCAGGCCGGCCTCGCGGAAGGCCTCCTCGATCATGCGCGCGCTGGTCGTTTTGCCGTTGGTGCCGGTGATGGCGAGGCTTTTCACGTCCGCCGCCAGCAGGCGCAGCAGCTCCGGACAGAGCTTGAGCGCGACGCGCCCCGGCATGTCCGTGCCGCCGCGGTGCAGCAGCCGGGACAGCAGGCGCACGGCCCGTCCCGCCAGGATCGCCAAAAACATTCTCAGTTTCGTCATAGGCTGTTCTCCCTGTTCAGGTTTCACTGAACTATACGTGAAACGCTGACAAATCAGTATAGCATATTCCCGCCGCCCAGGCAAGGAAGCGACGGCAAAAAATCGCCCGCTCCGGCAAAAATCCGCCGAAAAGCGCAGGCTGCGGCAAATTCACTCTTGTCATGCGCCTCTGTTCAAGGTATAATAATTCTGTTCGGATCATACTTGTCTTTTGGAGGTCTTCCCATGAGTGATTACAGACGCCGCTCCGGCGACAGAAAAGACGGCCGCCTGCTGCGCACCCTGCCGGCTTTCAATAAATTCGTCCCCTACATTATGCCACAGCGCAACGACCGCTGCGTCGAATACGAGGAGGCCTTCGAGGTCAGCCGGGTCGACCGCCGCCTGCGCCAGATGCGCCTGGACGGCTACAAGGGCATCGGCATCCTGCACTTCATGATCGCCGGCTATGTCCGCGCGGTCTCGATGCTGCCCGGCATCAACCGCTTCGTCGCCGGCCGCCGCATCTACGCGCACAACGACATCGAGGTCGTCATGACCGTCAAGCGCGAGCTCTCGATCGACGCGACCGAGACCACGATCAAGGTGCGCTTCCAGCCGACCGACACGATCTACGACGTCTACCGCAAGATGAACGAGAAGATCAGTGAGATCAAGGACAGCGACGAGGCCAACGGCACCGAGAACTTTGCCGAGCTCGCCGCCAGCCTGCCGCGCTTCCTGCTGCGCATGGGCATCGGCATCCTGCGCTTCCTGGATTACTTCGGCTGGCTGCCCGAGAAGCTGACCGACGTCAGCCCCTTCCACGGCTCGATGATCATCACCGACATGGGCTCCCTGCGCATCGGGCCCGTGTTCCACCACATCTATAACTTCGGGACGCTCCCGGTGTTCATCGCCTTCGGCGCCAAGCGCCACGCCTACGAGATCGACCGGCACGGCAAGGTGATCGACAACAAGTATGTCGACACGAAGATGGTGCTCGACGAGGGCATCGTGGACGGGCACTACTACGCGCAGCTCCTGCGCGCCTTCCGCTACATGTTCGAGCATCCCGAGATCCTGGAGTCCCCGCCGACCAAGGTGGTCGAGGATATCCGGTAGTTTGGTTTTTAGATCTTAGTTTTTAGTTTTTAGAAATGGCCGGGCGAAACTCGCCCGGCCATCCCTTATGGAGCTAAAAACTATAAAAAGCACGGAGGACCTTCGTCCTCCGTGCTTTTTATTTCACCAGGTTCTCGCCGACCTTGTAGACGTCGCCGGCGCCGACGGTGAGGATGATGTCGCCCGGCTGGGCGAGGACGCGCAGCGTGTTCTCCAGCTCCTGGAACGAGGGGCAGAAGAGCGAGCCGGGCACCCTTTCGGCCAGCGCGGCCGAGGAGATGCCGATCGTGTTCTTCTCGCGCGCGGCGTAGATCTCCGCCAGCACGGCCACCGTCGGCCGGCGCAGCTGCCTGACGAAGTCGTCGAAGAGCGCGGCGGTGCGGGTGTATGTATGCGGCTGGAAGACCAGGATCGTGCGCTTGTAGCCGAGCTGCTCCACCGTGTCCAGCAGCACCTTCAGCTCGCCGGGGTGGTGGGCGTAGTCGTCGTAGACGTCCGCGCCGTTGTACTTGCCCTTGAACTCGAAGCGGCGGCCCGCGCCGTTGAAGCCGGCCAGGCCGTATTTCACCGCCGTGGGGCCGATGCCGAGGCTGATCACCGCGGCGGTGGCGGCCAGGGCGTTTTTCACGTTGTGAAGGCCGGGCACGTGCAGCGTCACGTCCGTGAACTTCTTCCCTCTGTAGATCACGTCAAAGTGGGAATTGGCGCCGATGAATTCGATGTTGCGCGCGGTCACGTCCGCGTTCTCGCCGAGGCCGAAGGTGATGACCTCGCGGTGAAGACCCGCCAGGGTGCGCATCGTGTTCTCGTCGTCGGCGTTGGCGACGACGGTGCCGTTGATCGGCGTGCGCTCGGCAAAGGCGCGGAAGGAGCGCTCCACGTCCGCCAGGTCCTTGAAAAAGTCCAGGTGGTCGGCCTCGATGTTCAGGATCACCGCCACCGTCGGGTAGAAGGAGAGGAAGGAGTTGTAGTACTCGCAGGCCTCCATGATGATCGTATTGCCGTGGCCGACGCGGTGCCCGGCGTTGAGCAGCGGCAGCGTGCCGCCGATCATCACGGTCGGGTCGCTCTCGGCCGCCATCAGGATGTGCGTGCACATCGAGGTGGTGGTCGTCTTCCCGTGGGTGCCGGAGATGCACAGCGCGTTTTTGTAGTCCTTCGAAATCGCGCCCCAGGCCTGGGTGCGCTCGAAGACCGGGATCCCCTTCACCCGCGCCGCCGCGATCTCCGGGTTCTCATCATGCACGGCCGCCGTGCGGACCACGAACTGCACCTCGTCGGTGATGTTCTCCGCCGCGTGCCCGATCGTCACCGGGATGCCGAGCGCGCGGAGGTTCTGCACGTTCCTGCTCTCGTTCGTGTCCGAGCCGCTGATGACAAGCCCCATGCCCGCCAGCACCTCGGCCAGAGAGGACATCGACACGCCGCCGATGCCGACCATATGGCCCCTGTTGCCGGGCCAGAGATATTCGTTGAAATCCATCATAACGCCAAACCCCAAAATCGGTGTTGCCCAAGCCCGCCGAAAATGTTACAATACAAGGGGGAGTTCCGCTCCCCGTTTCACGGACTCACATCCTGTTTATTATATGATGTTTTTCTCCCTTTTGCAACTCTTTTTCCGGAAGTGATGAAATGCCTGTGATCCGTCCGCCGAAATACGTCCGTTCCGTGCTGACCGCGCTGCAGGCGCGCGGCCACCTGGCCTATCTGGTCGGCGGCTGCGTGCGCGACATGCTGATGGGCGTGCATCCCCACGACTGGGACGTGTGCACCAGCGCCCTGCCCGAGCAGGTCTGCGGGATCTTTCCGCATACCCTTCCCACCGGCATCCGGCACGGCACCGTGACGGTCCTCGTCGAAAAGAAGCAGGTGGAGGTCACCACCTTCCGCAGCGAGACCGGCTATTCCGACCATCGGCACCCGGACGCCGTCAGCTATGTCGGCGACCTGACCACCGACCTCAGCCGCCGTGACTTCACGATCAACGCCATCGCCCTGCCGGCGGACGGCCTCGTGGTCGACCCCTTCGGCGGCGTGCGGGACATCGAGCAGAAGCTGATCCGCTGCGTCGGCGACCCGGACCGCCGCTTTGAGGAGGACGCGCTGCGCATGTTCCGCGCCCTGCGCTTCTCGGCAAAGCTCGGCTTCCGCCTCGAGGAGGAGACCGCCGCGGCCATCGCGCGGCAAGCCCCGCTGGCCGCCGGGCTCTCGTCCGAGCGCGTGCGCGACGAGCTGGAAAAGCTGCTGCTGAGCCCTCAGCCCGAGCGGATCGACGAGCTGATCGCCGCCGGCCTGCTGGACGCCTATCTGCTGCAGCGCCTGCCGGAATACACCTCGCTCTACCGGCTCAACGCGGTGCAGCGCAAGGCGCTGTTCCGCTGGGCCATGCTCTGCGAGCTGCTGGAGGAGCAGGGCTGCATCCGCGCCGCGGAGGACTTCCTGCTGCGGCTGCGGCTCGACAGCCGGACGATCCGCTGCTGCAGCGACTGCGCGGCGATCCTCCGCCTGCCCGCGCCGGGCGGGCCGAAGGACTGGAAGCGCCTGCTCAACCGCTTCGGCACGGAGGCCGCCATCTGCGCCGCCCGCTGCCGCGACGCGCTGCAGGGCGGCAGCAGCTACCGCGCGCTGCGCGCCGTGCTCAACAGCGGCGAGTGCTTCAGCATGAAGCACCTGGCCGTGACCGGCGACGACCTGCTGTCCCTGGGCCTTCGCGGCCCGGCGCTGGGCGCGATGCTGCAGTTCCTGCTGGACTATGTGATCGAATTTCCCGAAAACAACCGCCGCGAGCTGCTGCTCTCGCTGGCGCGCGACTCGGAGGAGAACTGAGCCATGAACGAAGATTCCTGGAAAAAGCTCAAGCGCGACTGCGCGCGCTGCGAGGCCTGCGAGCTCTGCCGCGGCCGGCATAACCTCGTGTTCGGCGACGGGAACGAACAGGCGAAGGTCATGTTCGTCGGCGAGGGCCCCGGCGAGCAGGAAGACCTGCAGGGCGTCCCCTTCGTCGGCCCGGCGGGCAAGCTGCTGGACACGATGCTCGAGCTGATCGACCTCGACCGCACGAAGGTTTACATCGCCAACATCGTCAAGTGCCGTCCGCCGCGAAACCGCGACCCGCTGCCCGAAGAGCAGGAGGCCTGCTGCTCCTTCCTCGCGCGGCAGATCGCCCTCGTCGACCCGCGCATTATCGTCTGCCTCGGGCGCATCGCCGGTCAGGGCATCATGAAGGCCGACCTGCGCATCACCCGCGAGCACGGGATCTGGTACGAGCACGACGGGCGCATGTACATGGCCACCTACCACCCCTCCGCCCTGCTGCGCGACGAAAGCAAGCGCCCCGAGGCCTTTGAGGACCTCGTCAAGCTCCGCCAGCAGATCCGCGAACTGTGCCCGGAAGTCTACGGTAGTTTTTAGTTTTTAGTTTTTAGATTGAAAATCTAAAACCGAAAACTGTCAACAGGAGATCCTATGATTCCTTTCAAAAACGTCACGCTCTGCGACAAGCCCTGGGTGGACGAGCTCGTCCGCGCCGAGAACAGCTCCAGCGCGGACTACAACTTCGGCAACCTCTTCATCTGGGACCGGCGCTATAAGCAGCTGATCGCCCGCTGCGGCGACCGGATGCTGACCAAGCTCCGCTACGACGGCAGGCCGACCTTCGTCTTTCCGATCGGCAGCGGGCCGCTGCGCCCGGCCATCGAGGCCCTGCGGGGCTTCGCCGCCGAGAAGGGCTATCCCTTCTGCCTGCGCGGCATCACCGAAGGGCACCGGGAGCTGCTCGAGGCGGAATACCCCGGCCGCTTTTCGTACCGGGAGGATACGGACAACGCCGACTATATCTACCTGGCCGAAAAGCTGTCGACCTACGCCGGGAAGGCCCTGCACGGCAAGAAAAACCACTGCAACCGCTTTGAGGCGGAAAACGACTGGGATTTCGTGCCGATCACGCGCGAGCTGATCCCCGCCTGCCTCGACATGCTGGTCGTCTGGAACGAGGAGAACGCCGCGCGGCTCGACCCGAGCGTCGTCTACGAGCACGACGCGCTGGTGCGCGCCTTCGCGGCCTACGAGCGCCTCGGCCTGGAGGGCGGCGCCCTGCGCATTCAGGGAAAGATCGTCGGCTTCACGCTGGGCGAGATGTGCAGCTCCGACACCTTCGACGTGCACTTCGAAAAGGCCGACGGCAGCATCAACGGCGCCTATCCGATGGTCTGCCGCGAGCTGACCCGGATGCTGCTCGCCCGGCACCCCGGCCTGGTCCATATCAACCGCGAGGACGACATGGGCCTTGAGCCGCTGCGGCGCTCGAAGGAGTCCTACAAGCCCGAATACCTGCTGAAAAAGTTTACCGCGAGGTGGATCGACGATGACTGTCCGTGAGATCACGCCCGATGACAAGCCGGAACTGGTGGAGCTTTGGACCCGCGTTTTCGGCGATCCCGAATGCTATGTGGAGGCTTTCTTCCGTCTTCTGCCGGAAATCGGCAGCGGAGTGGCGGCCTTTGAAGACGGCGAGCTCTGTGGCGCGGCCTATGTGATCACCGCGGGGGAGCTGGTCGAGGGCGGAAAAACCCGCCGCTGCGGCTATCTCTACGCCGTCGCCGTCGAGCCGGAGGCCCGGGGCTGCGGCATCGGCGGCGCGCTCTCGCGCGCGGCGGCCGAGCTGGGCCGGTCGCGCGGCGCGGAGCTGATCTGCACGCGCCCCGCCGAGCCGGGGCTCTTCGCCTGGTATGAGCGCGAGCTCGGCCTGCGCTGCGCGCTGCTGCGCGAGCGGCGGGAGCTGGACAGCCGTCCCGGCCTGATGCCCGCGCCGCTGGACGCGGCGGAATACGGCCGGCGGCGGGAGGCGCTGCTGCGGGACAGGCCGCATCTGCGCCTGCCGGAGGCGGCGCTGCTGCTGGAGGAGGCCAACTGCGTCAGCTTCGGCGGCGGGCTCTATGCGCTCGGAAACGGGATCGCCGCCGCCTATATCAACGACGGCGTCACGGAGATCCGCGAGCTGCTCGGCGCTTCGGAGGAGGAAGCCGCCGCCCTGGGCGCGGCACTTGGAACGGAGCGCGTGCGGCTGTGGCTTCCGGCGGCGCAGGGCGATCCCTATCTCGCCTTCGCGCCGGCCGATCTGCCGCCTGACACGGTGTGGAACCTTGCCTTCGACTGAAAAGCGTCTTTTTCCTCGTCTTGCAAGTTTACATAAGATTTAACATTCTTGTAACAGAATCTCGGTTTTTTCTGAAACATCTTCCGGGTATAGTAATACCCGTAAAGAACAGTTTTCATCTTTTTCATTTTGTCCTCATCCCATAAAACAAATCAGGGCGGCTTGCCGCTCTGATTTGTTTTTTTGCCGTTTTTCGGGGGTTTCGGCGCGCTTTTTCCGCCGACGCGGCGGGAGAAACGCGCTCCGAAGAGCTCAAAAAGGGCCGCTTTCTTAAAATATTTGTTAATTTGTCCGAAACAGAACTTGATTCCTCTCCTCAAAACGTATAGAATAAGCTGTAAGCATCCCGGAAAGCGCCTGCTGACAGCGCGGTCTGCGCTGTGGGTATAAACAGAATTATTAAGGAGAGGACACTGTCATGAAGAAATTTTTAGCTCTGATCTTGGCTCTTCTGATGCTCGTCTCGCTGGCCGCCTGCGGCGCCGAGACCGCGAAGGAGAAAGAGGAAGAAGCGCCCGCGGCGCACAACGTCCCCGCCGAGCCCGCCAAGGAGGAGACGCCCGCTCCCGCCGCCGAGCCGGCCGTGCTTGCCGACGAAGCGCACGCGGCCTGGGTCGCGCATGGCCAGTACCTGCTGGCCGACGGCACCCAGAACTCCTGGAACGGCAAGGACTCCGAGGTCTATGAGGCCTCCAGCCTGACCGCGATCGCCCTGGACGACGTCAAGGCCATCGACGATGGCCTGTACAACGCCCTGGCCGCCAAAGAAGTCAAGTACCTCTACACGATCGACCTGCTGTTCGGCACCAACGACGCCGGCTGGACCACCGACTGCCTGATCGGCGGCAAGCTCTATCACGCCAACGGCTCCTATGCGTTCAAGATCGCCCAGTGCACCGTCGACGTCGACGGCGACAACAAGGTCTACGCCGAGGACCAGTGGATCAGCGACCCGAAGACTGCGCATGCCGAGTCCCTGACGCCCGACACGATGTTCATGCCGGTGTGGCAGGAGGAGGCCGACGAGAACGGCTTCTCCTGGTCCAGCAATCCCGTCGTCATCGGCGGCGCCGGTCTGTACACCCTGGTCATCGCCCAGTACAAGAACGCCTCCTCCCCCGACGCGGCCGGCTTCGGCATCGGCCTCGTTCTGAAGGAAGCAAAGAGCGGCATCGACTATGAGGAAGTCCTCGAGTTCGTGCCCGCCGATCACGCCTACGGCATCATCGGCGGCTTCAACGACTGGAGCGACGACGTGGCGATGGAGCCCGCCGGCGACAATGTCTGGACCGGCGAGGTCGAACTGACTGCCGGCGACGAGTTCAAGGTGCGCGCTGACGGCGACTGGACCTACAACTGGGGCGACCCGGACGGCAACAACTTCGTCGCTGAGGAAGACGGCCTGTACACCGTCACGATCAGCTTCTCCGGCACGGACGCCAAGGTCGACGTGGCCGTCAAGGCCGCCGAGCCCGCCGCCGAAGGCGACGCCTGGCTGATCGGCACCTGGGAAGGCAAGATCGACCTGGTGAAGATCCTGGCCGCTTCCGATCCCGAGACCGCCGCCATGTTCGGCGAGGGTCCGATCGAGCTCGTCATGCTGATGACCTTCAAGGAAGACGGCTCGCTGGAAGGCGCGCTCGACGTGGAGGCCTCCCTCCCCGCCATCCGCGAGGCCATGAAGAACGTCCTTGTGGCGCTGCTCGAGGCCCAGGGCATGAGCGTGGAGGATCTGGAGAAGGCCGGCATGTCGCTCGAGGATCTGGTGGATCAGTCCATGAGCCAGCTGGATCCGGACGATCTCATCTCTTCCGAAGACATGAGCGGCACCTACACCGTAGAGGGCGACAAGGTCATCATCAACGGCCAGAAGGATAACGTCTTCACCCATGTCGGCGACACGCTGGTGCTCTCCGCCGACGAGTTCGGCGAGATCGTCTTCACCAAGCGCTGATTTTTCCCGCGTTCAACACTTTGCCCCCGGGCCGTCTCCGAGCTGGAGGCGCCCGGGGCTTTCAATGCCCGGCGCCGAGGCGCCGGAGTCTTCCCGAAAAGGTTACTGTATGGAAAACTTGACAGAAAAACGGGAGCGGGCCGTGCTGGCCGGGCTCTCCGCCGCCAGCATGGAAGAGAGCGAACGCTCCTCGGAGGTCTCGATGGACGAGCTGGCCGCCCTGGTGGACACCGCCGGCGGCGACGCCGTGGCCATCGTGATGCAGAACCGCCCGAGCCCCGACCCGCGCAGCTTCATCGGCGACGGCAAGGTGCGTGAGCTGAAGGAGCTGATCGAGGCCAACGACTGCGACCTGGCCGTCTTCGACAACGAGCTGACGCCCTCGCAGATGCGCGTGCTGAGCGAGGAGCTGGGCGTCAAGGTGCTCGACCGCAGCGGCCTGATCCTCGACATCTTCGCCCAGCGGGCGCAGACGCGCGAGGGCCAGCTGCAGGTGGAGCTGGCGCAGTACAAGTATCTGCTGCCGCGGCTGACCGGCATGTGGACGCACCTGGTGCGGCAGACCGCCTCGGGCGGCTCCTCGCCGATCGGCACCCGCGGCCCCGGCGAGACCCAGCTTGAGACCGACCGCCGGCACATCCGCCGCAAGATCCAGAAGCTGGAGGAGGAGCTGGCCGCCGTGCGCAAGGTGCGCAGCACCCAGCGCCGCCGCCGCGAGAAGAACGCCGTGCCGGTCGTCGCGCTGGTCGGCTACACCAACGCCGGCAAGTCCACCCTGCTCAACTGCCTCACCGGCGCGGCCATCCCGGCCAACGACCGGCTTTTCGACACGCTGGACACCACCACGCGCCGCCTGCGCATCGACGAGACGACCGAGGTGCTGCTGTCGGACACGGTCGGCTTTATCCGCAAGCTCCCGACCCACCTGATCGAGGCCTTCAAGGCCACGCTCGAGGAGCTGAGCTACGCCGACGTGCTGCTGCACGTGATCGACATCTCCAATCCCGAATGGGAGGCGCAGGCCGCGGTCGTGGACAGCCTGATCCGGCAGCTCGGCGCGGAATCGACGCCGCGGCTGCGCGTGTTCAACAAGTGCGACGCCTATATCGGCGTCCTGCCCCACGGAGACGACCTGGTCTGCCTCTCCGCCAAAAGCGGCGAGGGGACGGACGCGCTGGTCAGCAAGCTCTCGCAGATGCTCGACCGCGGCAGGCGCCGGGTGACGCTCTCGATCCCCTACGCCAGCGCAGGCCTTGTCGACCTGCTCAGCCGCGAGGGCGCGGTGCTCCGCCTCGATTACGGCGAGAGCGGCATCGACTGCGAGGCCGTCGTCGGGCCGGAGCTCTTCGGCCGCGTGCGGGATTTCATCCCCGGCTACCGCGAACAAACGGACGAGGACGAATAGGACAGCAAAAAAGAACACCGGTTCGACAGAACCGGTGTTCTTTTTTATGATCCTTTGGTGGGCAAGAGCCAGACGACGTCCTCTTCCCGATCGTAGCGGATGTCCTCCCAGTAATCGAAGTAGCTCACCAGCTCCTGGTTGTAGAAGGCCGTCCGCACGGCGACGTTCTCGTCGGTCGCCCGCCAGCCGCCGTCGGTCGAGCTCTGCGGGTCCTTGTAGACCTCGAATTCGATCCGCGCATCCGGGTGCGCCTCGCGGAAGGCCTGCTTCTGCGCCCAGGTGAATCCGACGCCGCGCATCCAGCAGACCTTGAGGTTCGTCAGGCCGTCAAAGATCGACGGATCCTTCAAAAGGCCCTCGTGGCAGAGGTTTATATCCTCCAGCAGCGTCAGCGCGGAGAGGCTGCTGAAGTCCTGGATCTTGTAGCAGCAGAAGAGCTCGAGGTAGCGGAGCTCGGTCAGGTTTGCCAGCGGGCCGATGTCGACCAGGAAGGGATTGTCGACCAGGATCAGCACCTGCAGCTCGGTCAGCGTCCCCAGCAGGCTCAGATCGCGCAGGTCGTTGTGCCCCAGATCCAGCGCCTTCAGATGGCGGCAGTATTTGAACAGCGGCTCCAGCTCCGAAGAGGTGTAGCGGTGCTCCGAGTCCGAGCCGCTCAGCATCGTGGAGAAGACCTGCACGTCGCTGCGCAGGCTCCAGCGCCCGAAGCGCACCCGCCACAGGAAGTCCACGCCGGGGAAGGCCGCCATCAGCGCGTCCTTTTCCTCGTCCGGCACCGAGGCCTCCAGCAGGTCGACCTGCTTCACGCGGGGCAGGGCGCTCAGCGCGTCCGGCAGGCCCTCGGTCGAGGAGAGCTTCAGGCTCTCTGTTTCGAGGCTGTTGTAAGTCTCTCCCTGCAGCTCGAACAGCCACTCCACGCGGCAGTCCGGCAGCACCTCCTGCAGCGCGCACAGCGCTCCGTACTCCCGGCTGGCCCGCGCGTCGATATACTCGAGCTGCGTCCACTCCGCATAGGCGAGGATCTCCTCGGCGCTCTCGTCGCTCAGCACCAGCTCGGTCGGCATCGGCGTCGGCTCCGGCGTCGGCTCCGGCGTCGGCTCCGGCGTCGCTTCCGGGCTCGGTTCCGGATCCTCCGACGGCAGCGCGATCGGCAGCGGCGTCAGCTCCGTCTGCGACGGGTCGATCAGCTCGATCGTGGCCTCCGTCTCCCCCGCCGGCGGGGTCTCCTGCGCCAAAGGCGCGCCGCAGCCGCCCGTCAGCAGCAGCGCCGCGCAAAGCGCCAGGATCGCCAGCTTTTTCATGCTCGTCCTTCTTTCCAACAATCGTTTTCCGTTCAGCGCCGCGGGGCGGCCCGGAAGCACTCGCCGGCGGCGACGGCCTCCAGCTTTCCCCCGCTCAGGTCATAGACCCGCGCAAAAAAGTCCTCCGCCCGCTCCTCAGGCAGCAGGACGGTCATCGTCACGTCCGCGCCGTAATCCAGCCCGGCCACGGCGCCGCCGAAGGCCGCCGTCTCCTGCTTCAGACGCTCCAGCATCGCGTAGGGGCAGGGCAGCAGCGCCTCGACCCAGCGGCGCACGACGGAGATCCCCGCCGCGTCCAGCGCGTCCTTCGCGCTCTGGGTGTAGGCGCGCAGCAGGCCGCCGGTGCCCAGCAGCACGCCGCCGAAATAGCGCGTCACAACGCAGACGGCGTTGGTCACGTTCTCGCGGCGCAGGACCTCCAGCATCGGCAGGCCGGCGCTGCCCTGCGGCTCGCCGTCGTCGCTGTAGCGCTCGGGGCCGCCGCGGATGCGGTAGCACCAGCAGTTGTGCCGCGCGTCGTAATAGGTCTTCTTCATCTCCGCGAGGAAGGCGCGGGCCTCCTCCTCCGTTTCGACCGGGCGCAGATGGCCCAGGAAGCGCGAGCGCTTCTCGACCAGCTCCGCCTCGCCGGGGCCGGAGGGAATGAAATACTCGGTCATGGCCTGTCCTCTCCCCGAAAGGGCTTATTCGCCCAGCTTCTCCATCTCGTCGAGCAGCTCGCCGAAGAGCTGCAGCGCGGAATCGACCGGAGCGGGGCTGGACATGTCCACGCCCGCGATCTTCAGCAGGGAGATCGGGTCGGTGCTGCAGCCGCCGGAGAGGAACTTCTTGTAGTCTGCCACGGCCGGCGCGCCCTCGCTGAGGATGCGGTTGGCGATGGCGACGGCGGCGGAAAAGCCGGTGGCGTACTGGAAGACATAGTAGTTGTAGAAGAAATGCGGGATGCGCGCCCACTCGAGGCCGATCAGATCGTCGGAGACCATGTCGGGGCCGAAGTAGAGCCGGTTGAGCTCGAGATACTTCTCGCACAGGGCCTCGGCGGTCAGGGTCTGGCCCGCCTCGGACATGCGGCCCATCATCAGCTCGAACTCGGCGAACATCGTCTGGCGGTAGACGGTGCCCTTGAAGGAGTCGAGGAAGTGGTTGATGAGGTAGGCGCGTTCTTTCTTGTCGGTGGTTTTGCTCAGCAGATGCCGCATCAGCAGCACCTCGTTGCAGGTGGAGGCCACTTCGGCCACGAAGATCACGTAATCGCTGGTGCAGACGGGCTGGTATTTGCAGCTGTGGTAACTGTGCAGGGCGTGGCCCATCTCGTGCGCCAGGGTGAACATGCTGTCAAGCGTGTCCTTGTGGTTGAGCAGCACATAGGGGTGCGGGCGGGCGTTGCCGGAGGAATAGGCGCCGCCGCGCTTGCCCTCGTTCTCATAGACGTCGATCCAGCGGTTTTCAAAGCCCTCCTTCAGCAGCGCGACGTAGTCCTCGCCGAGCACGGACAGGGCCTCGAGCACGGTGGCCTTGGCCTCCTCAAATTCGATCTTCTGCGCGGCGTCGGCCACAATCGGCGTGTAGACGTCGTACATGTGCAGCTCGTCGACGCCGAGCAGCTTTTTGCGCAGGCGGACGTAGCGGTACATCTTGTCGAGGTTGGCGTGCACGGCCTCGATCAGGTTCGTGTAGACCTCGACGGGCACCTCGGTGCGGTCGAGGCTGGCCTCGATGGTGCTGGGGTATTTCCGCGCGCCGGCGAAGAAGCGCAGCTGCTTGAACTGGGCGTCGAGCGTCGCGGCGATCGTGTTTTTATATTCGCCCATGCGGCCGTAGAGCGCCTCGAAGGCGTTGCGGCGCAGGACGCGGTCGGCGCTCTCCTCCAGCGGGACGAAGCTGCCGCCGGTGAGGGCGTGCTTTTCGCCCCTGCTGTCCTCGACCTCGGGGAACTTGAGGTCGGCGTTGCGGAAGACGCTGCCGATGTTCTCCGGCGCCTCGGCCATTTCGCCGGCGGCGGCCAGCAGCTTCTCCTCCTCCGGGGAGAGGATGTGCGCCTTGCGGCGGCGGATCTGGTACAGGCTGCGGCGGTAGGTCTCCAGCTCGGGCTGGGCGATATAGAAGAGGTTCAGCCGATCCTCGTCGATGGCCATGATCTCGGGCGTGGCGAATGAGGCCGCGCTGGAAATGGCGATGATGCAGCTCATGGCCTTGCCGCGCATGTCCTGATAGCGGGCGTCGGCCTGGTCCTGGTCGTTTTTGCAGCTGGCGTAGCCGAAGAAGGGCGCGAAGCGCAGCTCCAGCTCGTCCTGCGCGCGCAGGAACTCCAGCAGGGTCTCGGCGCTCTCGCCCAGGCGGCCGCGGTAGGCCAGGATCTGCGCGGGCAGCTGCTGCAGGCTCTCGTACTCGGCCATCCAGGCCTCGTCGCTGTCAAACATGTCCTTCAGGTTCCAGGTCAGCTCCTCCGGGACCTCGCTGCGCTTGGTTTTGGGATCGATCATGGTCGGATTCTCCTTTCAAAAGCGCCGTTCCTTCCGAAAAAAAGGCGGTTTAAATTATTGTATCATATCGCCGGCGTCAATGCAAAGAAAATCCTCGCCCGGGGACGCGGTTTTTTCGCGTTTTCCGCCCTTCGCGTGCAGATCCCTCCTTTTGCCGCATATACATGGAAAAAGAAGCGAAAGGAGGGCCTTCATGGACATTGTTATCGTAAAGGCCGGGGATACGCTCCGGAGCCTCGCCCGGCGCTATGGGACGACGGCCGAGAGCCTGGCCCGGCTCAACCAGCTCAACGATCCCGCCAAGCTGATCCCCAACATGGCGCTGCTCGTGCCCGGCGGCGATCGCCCCGCGCGAGAGGAGATGCTGGTCAACGCTTACGCCTACCCGAACATTTCCGACGCCGTGCTGGACGAGACGCTGCCCGCGCTGAGCATGCTCTGCCCCTTTTCCCGCCGCCTGACGCCCGGCGGGGCGCTGGCGCCGCTCGACGACGCGCGCCCGGTCGAAGCCGCGCTCGCGCAGGGCGTCTCCCCCTTTCTGACCGTGACGAACCTGGGCGAGAACGGCGGCTTTTCCAGCGACGTCGCTCACGCGGTCTTCACCGATCAGGCCGTGCAGGACGCGGCGGTCGAAAGCATCCTCGCGGCGTTGGCGGAGCGCCCGTATGCGGGCGTAAACCTGAACCTCGAGTACGTCTACCCCTACGACCGGGAGAGCTACAACCAGTTCCTGCGCCGCCTCTCCGGGCTGCTGCACGAGCGCGGCAAGTATCTGTCGACGGCGATCGCCCCGAAGGAGAGCGCCGGGCAGGAGGGCCTGCTCTACAGCGCGCACGACTACGCCGCCCACGGCCGCTTTGCCGACTGGGTGGTGCTGATGACCTACGAGTGGGGCTACACCTATTCCGCGCCGCAGGCCGTCTCGCCGGTCAACCGCATCCGCCGTGTGCTCGACTACGCCGTGACGCAGATGCCGGCGGGCTCCATCCTGCTCGGGATGTCCAACTACGGCTACCGCTGGCGCCTGCCCTGGCGGCAGGGGGACGCGGCCGCGGTCGTCGGCAACGCGGCGGCGATCAACCTGGCCGTCTCCGTCGGGGCCGAGCTGCGCTATGACGAGACCGCGCAGGCGCCCTGGTTCCGCTATACCGACGCGGAGGGAACGCGCCGGGAAGTCTGGTTCGAGGACGTCCGCAGCGTGCGGGCGCGGCTGGCGCTGGTGCGGGAATACGGTCTCGCCGGCGTCAGCTGGTGGACGGTCAACCGGCTGTTTCGCCCCGCTCTGCGGCTGCAGGAGGCGCTCTTCGACACGATGAAGCTGCTCTGAAGGGGCGATTTTCGCCCTTCGGAGCGCCGACAGGGGCGAAAATCCCCCACCTCCGAGCAAAAAAAGCCTTAAATTTTGTGAAGTGCCGCCACTTTCGACCGATTTCGCTTGCGTTTTACGAATTTTTACGGTAAAATAGCAAAGAACTTAGCCAAAAGGTGTTTTTCCGGCCAAAAGGCCGCGCAGCATATAAAGAGAAAGGAGTTTTTTGCTATGAAACAGTCATTCGGACTTCGTCGGCTGCTCTGCCTGCTGCTTTGCCTGATGATGCTTCTGGCGCTGGCCGCCTGCGGATCCGAAAAAGAAGATCCGGCAGCGCCGGCGGATGATCAGCAGGAACCCGCAGAAGAAACCGAAGAGGCCGCAGAGCCGACCCCGGAGCCGACGCCCGCCGTGACCCCGACCGTGGAGAGCCTTGCGATCTATTACATGGGCGAGCCGATCAAGGAAAACGACTGCACCGCGAGAGTCGGCGAGACGCTGCCCCTGTCCGTCGTGTGCACGCCCGGCGGGATCTCCGGCGAGGTGATCTGGGAGATCGACAAGACCTGTGAGAACTCGTTCCAGCTCACCGTCAACGAGAACGATCCCTACCGCGCCAACCTCCTGTGCGCCAGCGTCCTGCCCGACGGGGCCGGCGGCGCCAAGATCCGCGCCACGCTCTACGGCGCCACCGCCGAGATCACCGTCCACGTCCTGCCCGGCGAAGGCGGCATCACCTCGGTCTACAAGCCCTCCGAGGATCAGACGGTCGAGATCCGCCGCGCGCGCGGCGACTTCGCCGTCCAGGACATCACCATCACCCCGGGCTATGAGACCCGCCTGTCCGCCGCTCCCCTGAAGGGCGGCAAGGCCGAGGACGTGGTCTGGTCGATGGATGAGCAGGCCGAAAAGGTCCTCAGCTTCACCCCCAGCACCGCCTATCCCGGACAGATGATCCTCGAGTGCTTCGACAGCCTGCCCGCCGGCGTCAACTATGTGGAGATCTATGCCGAGCTCGACGGCTTCACGGCCACCTGCCGCGTGCACATCGAGGGCTGATCCCCGCGCCGCGCATTTTCCTTTTCTTGATTTTCGCCTCCGTCCACGGTATAATGGATCGTGGATGGAGGCGATTTTCATGCGTTCCCCGCTCCTGCGCGCCCTCTGCGCGCTGATGATGCTGTTTCTGCTGCCGGGGCTCTGCGCCTGCAGCATGACCGAGATCCCCGCGGAGACGGCCGCCCCGACGGACGAGTCCGGGCGCGACCCGTACTCCGGCGCATGGATCGGAAACTTCGAGGTCGGCGACGAGCTGATGCAGGGTCTGGGCTTCGACCTGCGCGAGCGCCTGGCATGGCCGCTGGAGGCCGAGCTTCGCCTTGAGCTGGAGGCCGACGGACGCTGCCGCCTGCTCTGCGACTACGCCCCCTGCCGGGGCCTGCTGGAGCCGGCGATCGCGGAGGCCGTGCGCGAGCTGCAGGAGCAGGAGTCCGGCGAGAGCCTGAGCGGCCTGGCGCTGGCCGAGGCCCTCGGCGCCGATCCCTACGATTTCGCCGCCGCGCTCTGCGACGAGCTGCTGCCGCCGACAACCTCGCGCAGCGGCCGCCTGAACGGCGACAAAACACAGATCACCTGGGCCGACGGCTCCGTCTCACCGCTGCGCGCGGAGGACGGCGCGCTGTGGCTTTTCCTGCCGGAGCATGGCGAGGTCCGCCTGCGCCCGGCGGGCTGACAAAGGAGGAAGCGGCCATGAAAAAGATCCTGATGCTCGGCACCGGCGGCACCATCGCCTCCGAGATGAGCCCCGACGGGCTGACCCCGGAGCTCGGCCCGCAGCAGCTGCTGCGCTATGTTCCGGCAGTCTCGGCCCTGTGCGAGGTCGACTGTCTGTCCCTCTTCAGCATCGACAGCACCAACATCACGCCCGCGCACTGGATGCGCGTCGCCCGCGTGCTGCGCGAGAACTACGACGCCTACGACGGCTTCGTCATCAGCCACGGCACCGACACGATGGCCTACACCGCCGCCGCGCTGAGCTATCTGGCGCAGGGCGCGAAAAAGCCGATCGTGCTGACCGGCGCGCAGAAGCCGATCAATTATGATTCCACCGACTCGAAGCTGAACCTGATCGACGCCTTCACCTGCGCCTGCTCGGAGCGGATCCACGGCGTGTGCATCGTGTTCAGCGGCCGCGTCATCCTCGGCACCCGCGCCCGCAAGACCTGCTCGAAGAGCTTCGCGGCCTTCTCGAGCATCAATTACCCGGAGCTCGCGCAGCTGCACGACCACCGGATGATGAGCTATATCGAGCCGGACTTTCTGCCCGAGCCGCTCTTTTTCGAAACGCTGGACGAGAAGGTCGGCCTCGTGAAGATGATCCCGGGCACCGATCCGGAGCTGCTGGACTTCCTGCTGCGGCGCAAGGACGCGCTGGTCGTCGAGTGCTTCGGCGTCGGCGGCCTGCCGAGCTATGACGACGACCGGCTCTTCGAGACCGTCCGCCGCCACACCGACGCCGGGCGCTTCCTCGTCATGACCACCCAGGTACAGAACGAGGGCTCCGACCTCTCGGTCTACGAGGTCGGGCACCGGCTCAAGAGCAACCGGCGCGTGCTGGAGGCCTACGACATGACCAGCGAGGCCGCGCTGGCCAAGATCATGTGGATCCTGGGGCAGACGAAGGACGCCGAGGAGGTCGCCCGGCTGTTTTACACGCCGGTGGCCCACGACATCCTCTACCGGGGCTGAGCCATGCGCGAGGTACTGGTGATCGGCGGGGGCGCGGCAGGAATGATGGCCGCCCTGACCGCCGCGGAGGATAAAAACAACCGCGTCGTGCTGCTCGAGCGGCAGCAGCGCGTCGGGCGCAAGCTGCTCGCGACCGGCAACGGCCGCTGCAATCTGACGAACCTCGGCGCGGATATCACGCATTATCACGGCGAGCAGCCGGATTTCGTGCGCCCCGCCCTGCGGCAGCTGCCGCCGACGGAGACGCTGGCGCTGTTCCGCAGCTTCGGTCTGCTGACTGTGACCGAGGAGAGCGGGCGGGTCTATCCCCTGTCCGACTCCGCCTCGAGCGTGCTGGATGTGCTGCGCTTTCAGCTGACGCAGCGCGGCGTCGAGCTGCGCTGCGCCTCCCCCGCACGGGAGATCCGCCGCGACGGAAGCGGCTTTGCCGTGCGCTGCGACGGGGAGACGCTCCGTGCCGACGCGCTGATCGTCGCCTGCGGCGGCGCGGCCGGGAAAAAGCTCGGCGGCGTGACCGACGGCTACGAGCTGCTCGCGCCGCTCGGCCACCGGCGCACGAAGCTCTTCCCCTCGCTGGTGCAGCTCGTCACCGAGCCGGACTATCCGCGCGCGCTCAAGGGCGTGCGGGCGGACGCCTGTCTGCGCCTGCTGCGCGGCAGGGAAATCCTCGCACAGATGCGCGGCGAAGTGCAGTTCACCGAGCGCGGGGTCTCCGGCCCGGCCTCCTTCGAACTCAGCCGCACGGTCTCGACCGGCGGCGAGGGCCTTTTTCTCATGCTCGACTTTCTGTCTGACTATACCGACACGCAATTGCGCGCCCTGCTGACCGCGCGGCGCGAGAGCCTGCCGGATCTCGAGGCTTCGGAGCTGCTGACGGGCCTGGTGCACAACCGGCTCGGGAAAATGCTGCTGCGCTACGCCGGGGTCGACACGAAAAAGAGCGTCGGCGCGCTGACCGACCGCGAGCTTGCCCACGCGGCGGAGACCTGCAAAAACTTCCGCCTGCCGCTGCGCGGCACCGAGGGCTTCGACAATGCCCAGGTCACGGCCGGCGGCCTGCGCACGGCGGATTTCGACCCCGAAACGATGCAGAGCCGCCTCGTCCCCGGGCTCTATGTCTGCGGCGAGCTGCTGGACGTCGACGGCGACTGCGGCGGCTTCAACCTGCAGTGGGCCTGGGCCAGCGGCCGCCTCGCCGGGAGGCTGCTGCCATGATCCTGGTACGCGGCCTGAAGCTGCCGCCCGACGCGCCGGCGGAGCTCCTCCCGGCGCTCGCGGCGAAGAAGCTGCGCGTCCCCGTTTCGGAGATCCGGGACTGGAAGCTCGTCAAGCGCTCGCTCGACGCGAGGAAAAAGCCCGATATTTTCTACATTTGCTCCGTCGCCGTCTCGCTGCGCGGCGATGAAAAAAAGCTGCTCGCGCGGCTGAAGGACCGGGACGCGCTGCCCTATGAGGAGCCGGTCTACGACATTCCCTCCGTCGAGCCGCCGGAAACGCGCCCGGTCGTCGTCGGCTTCGGCCCGGCGGGGATCTTCGCGGCGCTGCTGCTGGCGCTGGCCGGGGCGAAGCCCATCGTGCTCGAGCGTGGGCAGGATGCGCTGAAGCGCCGCGCGGCGGTCGAGGCCTTCCGGAACGGCGGGCCGCTCGACCCGGAAAACAACGTGCAGTTCGGCGAGGGCGGCGCGGGCACCTTCTCCGACGGCAAGCTGAACACCGGCACCCACGACCGGCGCATCTCCTTCGTGCTGCGGCAGTTTTTCCTGCACGGCGCGCCGGAGAGCGTCGTGTACGACGCGAAACCCCACCTCGGCACCGACGTGCTGGTCGACGTCGTTCAGAATTTCCGCCGGACGATCCTCACCCACGGCGGCGAGATCCGCTTCGGCAGCCGCCTGGAGCGGCTGATCCTGCGCGGCGGCGCCGTGGCGGGCGCTGTCGTGCGCGGCCCGGAGGGCCCGTACGAGTTGCCCTGCGAAAGGCTGATCCTCGCGATCGGCCACTCGGCGCGCGACACCTTCCTCGCCCTGCACGAACAGGGCGTGGCGATGGAGCCGAAGGCCTTTTCGATGGGCGTGCGCATCGAGCACCGGCAGGAGAGCGTCGACCTCGCCCAGTACGGGCGGCTGCGGGGAAATCTGCCCGCGGCGGACTATGCCCTGAACGTACACTTGCCGGACGGGACGAGCGCATACACCTTCTGCATGTGCCCCGGCGGCGAGGTCTTTGCCGCGGCCTCGGAGCCCGGCGGCGTCGTCACGAACGGGATGAGCTATTCCGCGCGCGACGGCGAAAATGCCAATTCCGCTCTTCTTGTGACGCTGAAGCCCGCGGATTTTCCGGAGGACGACGTCTTTTCCGGCCTGCGCTGGCAGCGGCGGATCGAACAGGCCGCCTATGCCGCAGGAGGCGGGGACTACCGCGCGCCCGCGCAGCTGGCCGGCGATTTTCTGGCCGGGCGGCCCAGCGAGGGGCCCGGCTCCGTGCGGCCGAGCTATCGCCCCGGCGTGGTCTGGTGCGATCTGCACAGCCTGCTCCCGGCGCGCATCACCGGCGTCCTCGAGCAGGCGATCCCGGCGCTCGGCAAAAAGCTCCGGGGCTTCGACGCACCGGACGCGGTGCTGACCGCGCCGGAGACCCGCTCCTCCTCCCCGGTACGCATCCTGCGCGGCGCGGGCTGTGAGGCGGCGATCCGCGGGCTCTACCCCTGCGGCGAGGGTGCGGGCTACGCCGGCGGCATCACCTCCGCCGCCGTGGACGGGCTGCGCTGCGCCGAAGCGGTGCTGGCGGAGATGAAAAGTGAAGAATGAAACGTGAAAAACGAATTTTATAAAGGAGGAACCCGCATGACATTCAGAAATCTGACCGTCAAAGAGTGCTTTGACAACCCGAAGACCGCGGCCGTCGTCAAGCAGTACGCGCCCAACCTGCTGAAGTACCCCATCAAGCTGTTCAACAGGAAGAGCTGCGGCGAGATCTTCGACCTGGTCGTCAGCAAGAACATCGTCCCCGCCGACAAGGCGAAGAAGATCGAGGAAGAGATCAATAAGCTTCTTTAAGAGAAACCGAGGAGTTGTGACGCAAGTCACAGCTCCTCGGTTTTAGTTTTCAGTTTTCAGTTTTTAGAAGAAACGGCCCATGATTATAAGCGGGGCCGTTTTTCGCCCGCATCGGTCAGAATATCATTTCGACCAGGAAGACCACCGCGCAGCAGACGGCGGACACGAGCAGGAGATTGCCCTTCCACAGCGCGACGGCGATGCCGATGATCAGCGCCGCGACGCCTGCCGCGGGGACCGCCGTGGCCTCGACGATGGCCGGGAAGGTCATCACGGCCAGGGTCACATAGGGCACATAGCGCAGGAAGGAGCGGATGAAGCGGCTTTGGATCGGCCTGCGGATCAGGGTCAGCGGCAGCACGCGCACCGCGTAGACCGTCGCAAAGGCGACAAGAATACAGACGATGTTACTCGGCATGGCTCGCCTCCTCCCGGATCGGGAACAGCAGGGCCGCCGCGGCGGAGAGACCGACCGTCAGCAGGATGGTGCGCGTGCCGGCGGAGATCGTCTTAAGGGCCGGGATCGCGCCGAAGGCCCAGCTGCAGAGGAAGCCCGCCGCCACGCAGCAGGCGACCGCGCGGTCGCGCTTCGCGGGCGGGATGATGACGGCGAGGAACATCCCGTAGAGGGCGACGCTCAGCGCGCTGACGATTCGCGGGCTGAGCAGCAGGCCGAGGCGGATGCCGAGGGCGGTGCCGACGGCCCAGCATGGCGCGGCCACGGCCACGGCGCCGTAGTAATAGGCGGGCTTCAGCCAGCCCTCGCGGGCGACGGAGATGCCGAAAAACTCGTCCGTGATGTAGTTGCCGATCAAAAGGCGGTGGAAAAAGGGCGTTTCGGGCGAAAAGCGCTGGCTCAGCGCGCAGCTCATCAGAAAGTAGCGCGCGTTGGCGATCAGCGTGACGAGGACGATCTCCCAGAGGGCCGCCTTCGCGCCGATCAGCGTGAAGAGCGCGTACTCGCCGGCGGAGGCGTTGCAGAGCGCGCTGGCCAGGAAGCCCTGCATCGGACTGAGCCCGACGCTGCGCGCGGCGATGCCGAGCGAAAAGGACACGGCAAAATAGCCCAGGGCGATCGGAATGCCGTCCTGCATGCCGTTCAGAAAGGCCGCTCTTCTGTTGTTGTTTCTCAAGCCGTATCCCTCCCTTCGACGAATTCGGCTTCGTATATGCTATGCTTATACCACAGCTGCGCCGGGATTACAAGCATAAAATCCGGGAGGGCTTTGCCCTCCCGGATCACTAAAAACTAAAAACTAACATCTAAAAACTACATCCCCGCGCGCCAGGCCTCGCAGAAAAAGTCGAACAGCGGCAGCAGGCGCGTGAACAGCTCGGTCAGCCGCTCCGGCAGCGCCTTGTCCCAGACCTCCGGGCCCAGGTCGCGCTCCAGCCCGGCGCTGATGCTTTTGCGGTTGTACCAGGGGTCGATCCGCTCGCCGCGCTCGCCCTTCGGGCGCTTGTATGGCTGGCCCCAGAGCTTCCAGTCGGGGCCGAGCTCGTCCAGCAGGCGCTCGAAGCGCGCGGGATTGGCGTCGATCTGCCGGCGGAAGGCCTCCATCATGGACGGGCTCGCGTCCCAGAAGCCGACCCCGGCGCTCCAGGAGCTGCGGCCGAACTCGAACCAGAAGGCCGGGCCCTCGTTGTGCTGGCTCGACTCGAAGATCGTGAACCACAGGTTGTCCTTGTACGGCCCGCGGCCGAAGAGCCGCCGCGCGTCGCGGTAGATGCGCGAGACGTGGGCCTCGAAGGCGCGCTCCGGATACAGCCCGTCCATGCGGCGCAGCGTCTCGGCGCAGAGCGCGCGGAAGGGCCGGTTCAGCACGGCCTCGAATTCTTCCCGGTGCGCCAGGAACCAGGGGCGCTCGTTGTGAAAGCTCAGCTCCCACAGAAAGGTCCCGGCCTCCGGCGTAAAGCCCTGAAATGCCATGCCGCTTCTTATTTCCGCTTCTTCGACGCGTAGCGGAACATCCAGATCACGATGGCGACCAGCGCCGCGATCAGCACGATGCCGAGCACCGTGTCCATCGCGCCGTGAAGGAGCGCGAAAGCGCCGGAGAGCAGCTTGACGGCCAGCACGAGCACGGCGATCACGATCACCGCGCCGACGATCATACCGATCAGACTTCCTTTTTTCATGTTAATCCTCCTGTTTCCCGAGTTTCCTCAAAACCTCTTCAAAATAGTCCGGCAGCGGCGTTTCCAGCTCGACGAGCCGCCCGTCGGCCGGGTGCCGGAAGCGCAGACGCCGCGCGTGCAGGCACTGGCCCTCCAGGCCCTTGTCCGGGCAGGGCGCGCCGTAGAGCCCGTCGCCCAGCAGCGGATGGCCGAGGCTGGCCATGTGGACGCGGATCTGATGCGTGCGGCCGGTCTCGAGGCGGCAGCGGATCTGCGTGTAGCCCCGGTAGCGCGCCAGCACCTCCCAGTGCGTCACGGCCTCCCGGCCGTTTTTTCGGTTGACGGCCATGCGCTTGCGGTCGACCGGATGGCGGCCGATCGGCGCGTCCACGGTCCCGGCGTCCTCCCTCAGCGTGCCGCGCACGATCGCCTCGTACTCGCGGCAGAGGCTGTGGTCGGCCAGCTGCGCCGCCAGGCCGCGGTGCGCCGCGTCGTTTTTCGCGACGACCAGCAGGCCGGAGGTGTCCTTGTCGATGCGGTGGACGATGCCGGGGCGCTTCTCGCCGCCGACGCCGGAGAGCGAGTCGCCGCAGTGCCAGAGCAGGGCGTTGACCAGCGTCCCGTCCGGATGGCCCGGCGCGGGGTGCACGACGAGGCCGCGCGGCTTGTTGACGACGATCAGGTCGCCGTCCTCGTACACGACGTCCAGCGGGATATCCTGCGGCACCAGAGGGATCTCCGCGAGCTCCGGCAGCAGGATCTCATAGCAGTCCCCGGCCGAAGCGCGCTCGTTCTTCTTCACCGGGCGGCCGCCGCAGCGCACGCGGCCCTCCTCGATCAGCCGCTGCACGGCGCTGCGGCTGAAATCCTCCAGATGGCGCGCGAGGAGAGCGTCGACCCGGTCGCCGCTCTCCTCTGCGTATATCGTATAGGGTTCGTCCATGCCTTATTTGAACTCAGCCAGAATGTCGTCCAGGCTGAATTCCTCGGGCGCGGGAGCCGGCTCCGGAGCGGGCCGCGGCGCCGCTTTTCTGGGCCGGGGCGCTTCCTCAACGGGGGCAGGCGCGGGCGCGGGGGCTTCCTCAACGGGAGCGGGCGCAGGCGCCGGGGCGGGGGCAGACGCCGCCTCAACCTGCTTCTGGTTGGCGCGCTCCCACTCGGCGAAGGGATCCTCGGGATCTACCTTCGGCGCGGCGGGCGCCTCGGCGGGCTGCTCCTGGGACTTGCGGGCCTTGTAGCGCTCGTAGTCCTCCTCGTAGCTCTGACGGTTCTTCTTTCTGGGCTGCTCCTCCTCGGGCTCCGCCTCGGGTTCGGCCTCCTTCCGGCGCTCCCTGCGGCTCTTGCGGCGGGGCTGGTCCTCCTCCTCGTCGTCCGGGAGCTCCTCCTCGGGCGCCTCATCCTCTTCCTCTTCTTCCTCGTCTTCCTCGACGGCAGCCTTTCTCCGGCCGCCGAACAGGATGTACAGGATCAGCAGGAAGCTGAAGACGGTAATGAAGATATCCGCCACGTTGAAGTAGGGGAAGTTGATCCCGCGCTTCGCCAAAAAGTCCAGCTTGATCATGTCCAGCACGGCGCCGTCGTTGAGCAGACGGTCGATGGCGTTGGACAGACCGCCGGCGGCGATGAACACCAGGCTCCAGCGGCCCAGGCCGCCCTTGACCAGGTTGGTGGCCAGCAGAATGATCGTCAGCAGCGCGACGACGCCTGCCGCGGCGATGAAGACCACGGTCACGTTCATGTCGGCAAGGAAGCTGAAGGCGCCGCCTTCATTCTTCACATTGGCGAGGCTGACAAAGCCGTCGAACAGCACCCTCGTGTCGTGCTCGCCGACGTTGGTGAAGATCCAGAGCTTGGTCCACTGGTCGAGAACGATCACCAGCAGGGCAACAATGGCATACAGCATATCTTTTTCCTCCTGTCGCGGATTTCTTCACGGGTTCGGGTAAATGCGGGGTCTCTCGGGGGCGCTTCAGCCCTCCGACGCGGCGACGACCGCGGCGCAGCGCGGGCAGAGCCCGGTCTCGGGATCGGCCTGCTCCGAGTGCATCCAGCAGCGCGGGCACTTGAGGCCCGGCGCCTCCGTCACGGCGATGCGCAGGCCGGGGACGTTCGCGCCCTCGCCGGCAACGGCATCGGGCCCGTCCTCCCCTTCGGGGGCGACGAGGCACTTGGAGACGATGAACAGCTCCGCCAGGTTCATGCTCTCGACGGCGCGCAGCTCCTCGCGGGCGCTCTCCGTCTTCGCGCGCAGGGTCACGGCGGCCTCGAGCGGCTTGCCGATGCGCTTGGCGGCGCGGGCCGCCTCCAGCACGCCGTTGACGTCGCCGCGCAGGGCGATCAGACGGTCCCAGCGGCGGTCGTCCTCCTCGCTGAGGGCATAGGCCTCGAAGGGGGCGTTCATCACGTTCAGCACGACGTTGCGCGCGTCGTCCGCCGCCCGGTGGGGCATGGCCTGCCAGATCTCGTCGCAGGTGAAGGCCAGGATCGGCGCGAACATCTTCGTCATGCTGTCGAGGATCATCCACAGCGCGGTCTGCGCGCTGCGGCGCTTGAGAGAATTCCTCTCTTCACAATATAACCGATCCTTGATAATGTCAAGATAAAAACTGGAAAGTTCTACGACGCAGAAGTCATTGATCGCGTGAGAGACCACATGGAACTCGTAATTGTCATAGGCCTCCGCGACTTTTTTGATCAGCGCGTTGAGCTTCGTGACGGCCCAGCGGTCCAGCTCGAGCATCTCCTCCGGGGCGACCGGCGCGTCGGCGTCGAAGCCGTCGAGGTTGCCGAGGCAGTAGCGGGCGGTGTTGCGGAACTTGAGGTAGTTCTGGCTGAGCTGCCTGAAGATCTCCTTCGAGCAGCGCACGTCCACGTGGTAGTCGGCCGAGCCCGCCCAGAGGCGGATCATGTCGGCGCCGAACTCGCGGATGATGTCCGCCGGGTCCACGCCGTTGCCGAGGGACTTGTGCATGGCCCTGCCCTCGCCGTCCACGGTCCAGCCGTGGGTCAGGCATTCGCGGTAGGGCGCGCCCTGGCCCATCGCGCCGACGGCCGTCAGCAGCGAGGACTGGAACCAGCCGCGGTACTGGTCGCCGCCCTCCATGTACATGTCGGAGGGCCAGAAGCCCTGGTCGCGCTTCATGGCGGCGTAGTGGGTGGAGCCGGAGTCGAACCAGCCGTCGAGGGTGTCGGTCTCCTTTGTAAAGCGCCGGCAGCCGCAGTGCGGGCAGACGAAGCCCTCCGGCAGCAGCTCTTCGGCCTCGCGCTCGAACCAGGCGTTGCTGCCCTCGCGCTCGAAGACGGAGGCGACGGCTTCGATGCTCTCTTCGGTGCAGATCGGCTTTCCGCAGTCCTCGCAGTAGAACACCGGGATCGGCAGACCCCAGCGGCGCTGGCGGGAAATGCACCAGTCGCTGCGCTCGCGGATCATCGCGGCCATGCGCTCCTTGCCCCAGGCGGGGATCCACTTGACCTCCTCGCAGGCGCGGATCGCCTCCTCCTTGAAGGAGTCGATCGAGCAGAACCACTGCGGGGTGGCGCGGAAGATGACCGGGCTCTTGCAGCGCCAGCAGTGCGGATAGCTGTGCAGGACCTCTTCGCAGGCGAAGAGCGCGCCGCTCTCCTTCATGTCGGCCAGGATGACCGGGTTGGATTCCTCGGTCTTCAGGCCGGCGTACTTGCCGGCGTAGTCGGTGTGGCGGCCCTGATCGTCCACCGGGACGACCATCTCGATGCCGTAGCGCTGGCAGGTCTCAAAGTCCTCCTTGCCGAAGCCGGGCGCCGTGTGGACAAGGCCGGTGCCGCTGTCCATCGTGATATAATCGGCCAGCACCAGGCGCGAGGTCTTGGGCAGGAAGGGATGCCGCGCGAGCATGTTTTCAAAGAAGCTGCCGGGATGGGTCTCGACCACTTCGTAGCTCTCATAGCCGCCGAGCTTCATGACCTTCTCGCTCAGTGCGAGGGCAGTGACGAAGAGCTCGCCGCTCTCCGTGCGCAGCACGGCGTATTCCATGTCGGGGTTGAGCGCGACGGCGAGGTTGCCGGGCAGGGTCCAGATCGTGGTGGTCCAGATGAGGAAGGAGAACTTCGACAGATCCAGGTGGCTCAGCCTGCCCTGATCGTCCTCCATCGGGAACTTGACGTAGACCGTGGTGCAGGGGTCGTCCTGATACTCGATCTCCGCCTCGGCCAGGGCGGTCTCGTCCTTCGGGCACCAGTACACGGGCTTGAAGCCCTTGTAGATGTGCCCACCCTGGTACATCTTGCCGAACACGCGCACTTCCTCGGCCTCGAAGCCCTTGTCCATCGTGCGGTAGGGGTGATCCCAGTCGCCGATGACGCCCAGGCGCATGAAGCCTTCCTTCTGCTTCTGCACGTACTTCTCGGCGTAGTCGTGGCAGGCCGTGCGGAAATCGGAGACGCTCATGGCCTTGTGGTTGAGCTTCTGCTCCTTGATGATGGCGCTCTCAATGGGCATGCCGTGGTTGTCCCAGCCGGGGATATAGGGCGTCCAGTAGCCCCGCATCGCGTAGGAGCGCACGATGAAGTCCTTGACGGCCTTGTTCAGTGCGTGCCCCATGTGGATGTTGCCGTTGGAGAAGGGAGGGCCGTCATGCAGGGAAAAGCGGGGCTTTCCCTCGTTTTTCTTCAGCAGCTCATGATAGATGTCCTGCTCCAGCCAGGCCTTGAGCATGTCCGGCTCGCGCTTGGGCAGGCCCGCGCGCATCGGAAACTCGGTCTTCGGCAGGTTCAGCGTAGCATTGTAATCTTTGGCCATGTTTGTCTTACTCCTGAATTGTATCGGATTCTCCCGGAAATATTGGAACGGGGCGCACGCCTTCGCGCCCGCCCCGAGAAATGCGAGTTTTGCGCCTTAGAGGTTGAAGGTCTGGGTGCTGTCGAAGGGCTGGCTCTCCTTGTCGGCGCCGAAGTCCAGATCCAGCTCCATCTTCACGTCGCTGTCGCTGCGGAGACGGGACACGCTGTCCTCGATGCTGCGGACGGTCTCTTCCACGGCGGGCTTGGGCTCCTCGACGGCGGCGGGCTCCTCGGGCAGGAAGCCGCGGCTCACGTTCTCCAGGGACTGGAGCTGACGGCCGAAGGCCTCCTTCGCAGACTCGACGTAGCGGGCAGTGGCGGCCTTCGCGGCGGCCAGACGGGCCTCTTCGTCCTTCGTGGCCTGGGCGATGGAGCCGATCTTGGCCTGCGCCTGCTTCTCGGCGTCGGCAATGATGCCGGCGGCGCGGGCGCGGGCGTCGCTCTCGATCTGGATGGCCAGCTTCTGGGCAGAGAGCAGAGCGCGCTGCGCAGCTTCCTCGTTGGCGCGGTATTCCTCGATCTTGTCGACCAGGACCTTCATCTTGCTTTTCAGCACAGCGTTCTCCTTCTGGGAGGCCTCGGTCTCGTTGGCAAGCTCATCCAGGAAGGCGTCCACAACGTCCATGTCGTAGCCGTCTCTGCGGGCGGTCGTAAAGGTCTTTTCGCGGATATCCTGAGCGGTAATCATGTCTTTATCCACCTTTCAATTAATCTCTGTCTCTGTGCTTGGTTTTTCAAAAGAACTGGCCGTCGCTCTCGGGCTGCTCGCCCTGGGGCGCGACAAGATCCACATTCTGCGGGGTGATGAAATAGGTCTTTCCGGCGACCGGGGTGACCTTCCCGTCGAGGGCGAAGGTGATGCCGGAAATGAAGTCCAGCAGGCGGCGGGCCCGCTCGGTCGGCTGTCCCTCCAGCGTCATCACCAGGGAGCGGCCCATCTGCAGGTATCCGACCAGCTCGCCGGCCTCCTCGAAGCTCTTGGGGTTGAAGAGGATGACCTGCGTGTCGCTGCCGCCGAAATGCACGGTCCGCTCGCGCAGCGGGCGCGGGGCGGCCTTTTTGGCGGGCTGGGCGGCGCCTTCCTTCTTCCCGAGGCCGAAGCTCTCGAAAAAGCCGCTGCGGCGCGGTTGCGGCGCCTCCGGCTGCCTGGCCGGTTCGGGCTCTTCGTCCGTCTCGGCAGCAAAGGTGTCTTCAAAGGCCATCTGGGCAGGCGTCACGACCGGCTCGTTCTTGCGGCTCGTGTCAGCCCCTTCGAAAAAGTCGTCTTCGTCGTCGTACGGCTGGGTCAGTTTTCTGAGTTCGTCCATGAAGCCCATGGGGTTTCCTCCGTTATGTTTCTGGGATTTGGTACGGGCGGGGGCCGAAGATCGCCGAGCCGACGCGCACCATATTGGAACCGCAGGCAATCGCGCAGGCAAAATCGGCGCTCATGCCCATGGACAAAAAGTCCATAGATATATTATCGTATTTTTTTCCGCCATTGTCAACAAAAAGCTTGTTCATTTTTGTAAAATTAAGTCGATTCTCTTCCTCGCCGAGCCCTGCCGGCGGGATGCACATCAATCCGCGCACGCGAATGTGGGAAAATGCGGCCGCGGCGGCGAGCGCAGACGGGATCTCCTCCGGCGCAAAGCCGGATTTGCTGGCCTCGGCGCCGATGTTGACCTCCAGCAGGACGTCCTGCGTCAGTCCGCGCTTCTCGGCGCAGCGCTCGATGACCTCCAGCAGCGCGAGGCTGTCCGCGCCGTGGATCAGCGAGGCGAGGCCCACGACCTGCTTGACCTTGTTCTTCTGCAGGTGGCCGATGAAGTGCAGCGCCGCGCCCTCGTAGGCGCCCTGCGCCTGCTTTTCGAGCATCTCCTGCACGCGGTTCTCGCCGCAGACCGCGACGCCCGCCGCGATCGCCTCGCGCACGCGCTCCGCGCCGTTCATCTTACTGGCGGCCACCAGCGTGATCTCCGCCGGGTCCCGTCCGGCAGCGCGGGCGGCAGCTTCGATCTCCGCCCGGATCCTTGCCACATTGTCTGCGATCGACATCTTCTGTCCTTCTTTCTTTCCGCCGCCGGCCGTTTCTCATGCGCGGCCGGCGGCGCTGTTTGCTTATTCCTCTGCTTCCAGAGGCACCGCCTTCGGCGGCACCACGGTGGAGATCGCGTGCTTGTAGATCAGCTGCTGCTTCCCGTCGCTCTCGAGCACGACGGTGAAGTTGTCGAAGCCGCGCACGATGCCGTGCAGCTGGAAGCCGTTCATCAGGAACATCGTGATCTGCGAGCGCTCGCGCCGCGCCTGGTTGAGAAAAAGGTCCTGGAGATTCTGTACTTTCTGCATGTTTTCTGCTCCTTCGTATGTGGCGATCTGCCTGAGGCAGTCACCGCCATCATACGCCGAAGCAGGCTGCGCTTTCGGTCGAAACCGGAATCGGGATTCTTTTTCCGTCCTCTAAGCACTGAGCACTACATACTAAGCACTATTTTTCCCGCCGCGGCGGAAAAGTCCGGCTCGCCCGTCCACTCGATCCAGAGCGCGTCGGGCGCGCGGCGGAACCAGGTCAGCTGGCGCTTGGCGTAGCGGCGGCTGGCCATCTTGATCTGCTCCAGAGCTTCCGCACGGCTGATCTCACCGCGCAGCGCCTGGGCGGCCTCCTTGTAGCCGATGGCCTGCATCGCCGTGCAGTCGGCCGGCACGCCGTCGGCCAGCAGGCCCGCGACCTCCTCAAAGAGCCCCTGATCCGCCATCGCGTCGACGCGGCGGTCGATGCGCGCGTAGAGCGCGGCGCGGTCGGCGTAAGTCAGCACGACGCGCTTCGCCTCATAGCGCGGCGGGAGGCGGCGGGTCTCCTCGTCGTGTTCGGTGATGGTCTTTCCGGTCAGCTCCCAGACCTCCAGCGCGCGCACGATGCGCCGCCGGTCGGTCACGGCGAGTTTTTCCGCCCGCTCGGGATCGACGGCGCGCAGCCTTTCGTGCATCGCCCCGCCGCCGAGGCGGTCCCAGTCCGCGTTCAGCTTCTCGCGCAGGCCCGCGTCGCCGTCGTTTTCGGCAAAATCGCGCCCGGCGATCAGCGAGTCGATGTAGAGCCCGGTGCCGCCGACGAGGATCGGCAGCTTCCCGCGCGCGAGAATGTCGTCGCAGCAGCGCGCGGCCTCTTCGACGTAGCGCGCGACCGACCAGTTCTCCTGCGGCTCGGCCACGTCGAGCATGTGGTGCGGCACGGCGGCGCGCTCCTCAGGCGTGGCCTTGGCGGTGCCGATGTCCATGCGGCGGTAGATCTGCATCGAGTCCGCCGAGACGATCTCGCCGCCGAGCGAGAGCGCCAGCTCGATGCCGAGCAGGGTCTTGCCCGTGGCGGTCGGCCCGCAGATCACCAGGATTTTCTTGCTCATACGATCCTCTTGAACATCTTGTCCAGATCCTTCCGGCTGAGCCTCACCGCGACTGGCCGCCCGTGCGGGCAGTATTTCACCCGGCCGCTCAGCACCTCCTGCGCGATGCGCTCCAGCTCCTCCGGCGTCGTGTCCCAGCCGGCCTTGATCGCCGCCTTGCAGGCCACGGTGTGCAGGATCTCGTCCCAGACCTGCTTCTCGCCCAGGCTCCTGCCCCGGCGGAGCTTCTCGCAGATCTCCTCCAGCGCGCCGGCGATCTCGCCGGCGTCCATGTCGGCGGGCAGCGCGCGCACGATCCAGTCCCGCTCGCCGAAGGGCTCGAGCTCGAAGCCGAGCTCGGAAAGCAGGGCGCCGTTCTGCTCCAGCAGCTCCGCGTCCTCCGCCGCGGGGCGGACGGTCACGGGCTCCAGCAGACTCTGCGCCATGATATGCCGCTCCTGCGCGCGCAGGCGGTCGAAGTTCATGCGCTCGTGCGCGGCGTGCTTGTCGATCAGGATCAGCTCCTCGCCGCACTCGACGATCAGATAGGTCTTCATCGCCTCACCCACTATCTTGTGGTCAGGCAGGTCGAACTTTTCAACATTTTGAACAGGGTTTTCCACAATTTTGCTGCCTGCGGGCGCCGAAATGCCTGCCGTTTCGGGCTTTTCCGGCATTTTCACCGTCTCTGCGGGGCGGACCGGCAGCTCGAAGCGCAGCTGCTCCTCCCGCAGGGCAGTCGGACGCGGCGCGGCGGGGACGGAAACCGGCGCTGCGGGGCGCGGCGCGGGGGCGGCGGCGTAGCCGCTTTTGCGGAAGTCCTCCGCCGTCATCGTGCGGTAAAAATCCTTTTTCGGCTCGGCCATCTGCCGCGTCCCGGCCGAGGGCTCGACCGCGGCGCTGCGCCCTTCGCCCGCGAGTGCGGAGAGCGCCGCGTAATAGACCGCGTCGAACACGGTCTTCTCGTCGGAGAACTTGACCTCGGTCTTGGCCGGGTGGACGTTTACGTCCACCGCGGCGCAGCTCATGTCCAGATACAGCGCGCAGGCGGGGTAGCGCCCCGTCAGGAGCGTGTTTTTATAGGCCTGCTCCAGCGCCGCCTGCAGCAGCGCGGACTTGATGAAGCGGCCGTTGCAGTAGAAATACTGCTCGCGCCGGTTCCCGCGCCCGGCAGCGGGCGAGGAAACATAGCCCGTCACCTTCACGCCGCCGTTTTCCCCGGCGCAGGCGAGCATCTTCGAGGCAGCCTCGCGGCCGAGCAGGGCGTAGACGCAGGACTCGATCCGCCCGTCGCCGGGGGAGAAGAACTCCTCCTGCCCGTCGCGCAGGCAGCGCACCGAGATCTCCGGCCGCCCGAGCGCGCAGCGCAGCGCGGTCAGCACGCAGGCCGCGGCCTCGCTGCGGTCGGATTTGAGGAATTTCAGGCGCGCCGGGGTATTGTAGAAGAGGTCGCGCACGATCATCGTCGTGCCCTCCGGGCAGCCGGCGGGCAGCATGTCCTTGATCTCCCCGGCCTCGAGCAGCACGCGGGTCCCCTCGGCGTCGCCGCGGCGGCGGGTCGTCAGCTCCACGCGCGACACCGCGCTGATCGCCGCCAGCGCCTCGCCGCGGAAGCCCATCGTCGCGATGCTCTCCAGCCCGCGCTCGTCGCGCAGCTTGCTGGTCGCATGACGCAGAAAGGCCACGCCCGCGTCCTCCGGCGCCATGCCGCAGCCGTCGTCGGTGACGCGGATATAGGTCGCGCCGCCGCCCCGCAGCTCGACGGTGATGTTTTTCGCGCCGGCGTCGAAGGCGTTCTCCGTCAGCTCCTTGACGACGGAGGCCGGGCGCTCGACGACCTCGCCCGCGGCGATCATGTCGGCCACGTGCGGGTCGAGAATATGGATCAAAGCCATGCGATCACTTCCAATCAAGTCATTATACATGATTTCTGTTGAAACTTCCACCGCTTTTATGCTAAAATATTCTGTAAAAATCTTTGCTCTGAGGAAGTGCCATGAAAGAACGACAGGTCATCGACATCGCGGAGATCCGGCGTCAGGAAGAGATCTGCGCGCGGATCTTCGAGCGCGTTACCGCCGACGGGCAGCGCCCGCTCGCGCTGGTGGACACCTACGGCTGCCAGCAGAACGAGGCCGACAGTGAAAAGCTGCGCGGCTATCTGGCCGAGATGGGCTACGGCTTCACGCAGGACGAATTCCAGGCCGACGTGATCGTCGTCAACACCTGCGCCGTGCGCGAGCACGCCGAGATGCGCGTGCTGGGCAATGTCGGCGCACTCAACCACTCGAAAAAAGCCCGGCCGGGGCAGATCGTCGCGGTCTGCGGCTGCATGGTGCAGCAGCCCCACATGGCCGAAAAGATCAAGAAGTCCTATCCGGTGGTCGATCTGGTCTTCGGCCCGCACGAGCTCTGGCGCTTTCCGGAGCTCCTGGACCGCGTGCAGACCCGGCGCAGGCGCGTCTTCGCTGCCGACAGGAGCGACGGCGCGGTGGCCGAGGGCATCCCGCTCAAACGCGAGGGCAGGGTCAAGGCCTGGCTTTCGATCATGTACGGCTGCAACAACTTCTGCACCTACTGCATCGTGCCTTACGTGCGCGGACGGGAGCGCTCCCGTCTGCCGGAGGACATCCTGGCAGAGGCGCGGGGCCTGGTCGAGGCGGGCTACAAGGATATCACGCTGCTCGGGCAGAATGTCAATTCCTACGGAAAGGATCTGGGGATCGGCGTCGATTTCGCCGACCTGATCCGGCAGATCAACGACATCCCGGGCGAGTTCCGCATCCGCTTCATGACCAGCCACCCGAAGGACGCGACCGAAAAGCTGTTCAAAACGATGGCGGAATGCGAAAAATGCTGCCATCAGCTGCACCTGCCGGTGCAGTCGGGCAGCGACCGCATCCTGAAGGCCATGAACCGCAGCTACGACAGCGCGAAATACCTGCGCCAGGCCGCGCTCGCGCGGCAGTACATGCCCGACCTCGTGCTGACGACCGACATCATCGTCGGCTTCCCCGGCGAGACCGAGGAGGACTTCGCCGCGACGCTGGCGCTCTGCGAAGAGGTTCGCTTCGACGCGATGTTCACTTTCATCTATTCCAAGCGCGTCGGCACGCCCGCCGCCTCGATGCCCGACCCCTTCACCCGCGCTGACAAGCAGCGGCATTTTGACGCGCTGACGGAGCTGTCGAACCGCATCTCGGCCGAAAAGCACGCCGCCTACGAGGGACAGACCCTGCGCGTGCTGATCGACGGCGAGACCGGCCGCGAGGAATACAACCTCTCCTCCCGCACCGACGGCGGCCGCCTCGTCCACCTCAGGGGCGACCCGGCGCTGATCGGGCAGTTCGCGGACGTACGCATTACCGCCGGGAATACCTGGGCATTGTATGGTAAATTGAGTTTTTAGTTTTCAGTTTTTAGTTTTTTGGAGAACGGAGACAGAGATATGGCAGAACTAACGCCGATGAAGCGGCAGTATTGGGAGATCAAGCAGAACTATCAGGACTGCCTGCTCTTTTACCGCCTGGGCGATTTTTACGAGATGTTCGACGACGATGCGCGGATCGCTTCGCGCGAGCTCGATCTCGCCCTGACGACCCGGGACCGCGGCGTGGAGGATCCCGACGAGCGCACCCCGATGTGCGGCGTGCCCTACCACAGCGCCGAGGGCTATATCGCGCGGCTGATCGCCAAGGGCTACAAGGTCGCCATCTGCGAGCAGACCGAGGACCCGGCCCTGGCCAAGGGCCTGGTCTCCCGCGACGTGATCCGCATCATCACCCCCGGCACCGTCACCGAGAGCTCGATGCTCGAGGAAAACCGCTCCAACTACATCGCCTCCGTCTTCCTCGGGCAGAGCGACGGCGGCGTCGCCTTCTGCGACCTGAGCACCGGCGAATTCTGCTGCGCCGGCTTTCACAGCGACGCGCTCAGCCATATTTTGAACGAATTGGGCCGCTTCGCTCCGCGCGAGGTCCTGCTCTCCCCGGGCGCGGACGCCTGTGAGGAGCTGCGCGACTTCCTCTCCCGCCGCCTGAGCGCGATGCCGGAGATCAGCGGGATGCAGTTTGACTATATGCCCTGCTCGGTGCTGCTCTGCCGCCAGTTCGGCTTTGCCGACGTGGACGAGAGCGGCCTGGGCGAGGATTCCGCCGCCGTCTGCGCGGTCGGCGCGCTGCTGGATTATCTGCGCGTGACGCAGAAATTCGACCTCGGGCACATCAACCGCCTCGACCTCTTCGCGGGCGGACGCTATATGGAGCTGGACTGGACCACGCGCCGCAGCCTGGAGCTGACCGAGTCGCTGCGCAGCGGCGAAAAGCGCGGCAGCCTCCTCTGGGTGCTGGACAAGACGAAGACCCCGATGGGCAGCCGCCTGCTGCGCGCCTGGATCGAACGGCCGCTGCTGTCTGCCGTGGCGATCCGCCGCCGCCTCGCCGCGGTGCAGGAGCTTGCCGCCGACCACGTGCGCCGGGGCGAGCTGATGCTGATCCTGCGCGGCGTGTCCGATATGCAGCGTCTCGTCGGCCGGGCCGTCTACGGCACGGCGGGCGGGCGCGACCTGCGCGCGCTGTGCAGCTGCTGCGCGGCCCTGCCGAAGCTGAAGGAGCAGCTCGCGCCCTTCCGCTCGGCGGAGCTGACGGCGATCGCCGCGATGGACGAGCTGCGGGACGTTTTCTCGAAGATCGACATCGCGCTGCTGGACGATCCCCCCTTCTCGGTGCGCGAAGGCGGGCTCCTGCGCCCCGGCTACGTGCCGGAGCTCGACACGCTGCGCGACATGCGCGACAACGGCTCGCGGCTGATCCAGGAGCTGGAGGCGCGCGAGCGCGAGCGGACGGGCATCAAAAAGCTGAAGGTCGGCTACAACAAGGTCTTCGGCTACTACATCGACATCCCGCGCTCGGCGGGCCTGGAAAACGTCCCGGAGGACTACATCCGCAAGCAGACCCTCGTCTCCAACGAGCGCTACTTCACCCCGGAGCTCAAGGAGCTGGAAAACAGCCTGCTGAGCGCGCGCGAGCGCATCAATGAGCTGGAATACCGCGTCTTCTGCGAGCTGCGCGACTACGTGGCCGCGCAGGTCACGCGCATCCAGGCTGCCGCCGAGGCCGTGGCGCGGCTGGACGTCTTCTGCGCCCTGGCAGAGACCGCCGTGAAAAACAACTACACGATGCCCGAGGTCGACGCCTCCCGGCAGCTGCACATCGTCGAGGGCCGCCACCCCGTCGTCGAGCAGACCCTGCGCGAGGTGCTCTTCGTGCCGAACGACACGCTCCTTGACGACCGCGACAACCGCGTCGCCATCGTCACCGGCCCGAACATGGCCGGCAAATCCACCTACATGCGCCAGACCGCGCTGATCGTGCTGATGGCGCAGATCGGTTCCTTCGTCCCGGCCAAGAGCGCGACGATCGGCATCGTCGACCGGATCTTTACCCGCATCGGCGCCTCGGACGACCTCGCCTCCGGCCAGTCCACCTTCATGGTGGAGATGACCGAGACGGCCGACATCCTCAAACACGCCACAGCCGCGTCGCTGCTGATCCTCGACGAGATCGGCCGCGGCACCTCGACCTTCGACGGCATGGCCATCGCCCGCGCGGTGCTGGAATACTGCGCGGACAAGCGCCGCCTCGGCGCGAAGACGATGTTCGCCACGCACTACCACGAGCTGTCGGTGCTCGAGGGGCAGCTGCCCGGCGTGCGCAACTACAACATCACCGCCAAAAAGCAGGGCGGCACGCTGGTCTTCCTGCGCAAGATCATGCCCGGCGCGGCCGACGAGAGCTACGGCATCGAGGTCGCCAAGCTCGCGGGGCTGCCGGACAGCGTGATCGGCAAGGCCAAGGGCTATCTGAAGGAGCTGAACACGGCCGGGCCCGCTTCCGGCGCGCCCGCAGGCCGCCCCTCCGACCAGCTCAGCCTCTCCGACGTGGGCAGCGACGAGGTGCGCCGCGTCCTGCTGAAGACCGATATCAACAGCCTCTCTCCGATCGAGGCGCTGAACCTGCTCTATGAGCTGCAGCAGAAAGCGAGGGCATGATGGCACAGAAAATGAACAGCCGCATCACGGCCAGACAGGCGATCCTGGTGCTGGCCTGGCTGCCGGTGCACCTGTTTGTGCTGCCCTGGCTGCTGATCCGTCTGATCCCTCCCGGTTCGGCGATCCTGACGGAGCAGGGCCTGCTCAACTACACGACGACGCTCCACGTGCTGCTCTACGGGATCGGTGCGCTCTACATGCTGGTCGTGCTCTGGCGCTTCTTCCGCGACGATTTCGACCCGATCTGGGAGCATCCCTTCCGCACGCTGCTGATGGTGATCGGCGCCTATCTCCTCAGCATCTTCGGCCAGACCCTGGTGTCGCTGCTGCTGGACGCCATAGAGATCACCGCCGGGAACGAAAATAACGAGATCGTCAGCGAAATGGCCGTTTCCAACATCGGTCCCACGGCCGCCATGTCCGTTTTCCTGGCTCCGATCGTGGAGGAGAGCATTTTCCGCGCCGGCGTCTTCGGCCTGCTGCGCCGGAAAAGCCGCGTGCTGGCCTATCTGGGCAGCATCCTCCTCTTCGGGCTCTATCACGTGTTTGAGGCGGCGCTGGACGACCCGATCCAGCTCGTCTTCATCCTGCAGTACGTCCCTCCCGCCCTCGCCCTCGCCTATGTCTATGAAAAGAACGACTCCATCTGGGCCAGCATTTTCCTCCACATGCTCACCAACGGCGTCGCCATGTACGCGCTGGTGACCCTCCAATGAGCGGCGGGGCGCAGGAGCTGCGGGCGATCGCCCGCATCGGGACCGATTTTCCCGAAAAGTTCGGCATCCCGCGGCAGGCCGGCGTGGTGGAGGAGCTGGAGGGCCGGATCGTGTTCGAGCCGGAATTCCGCAATCCCGACGCGCTGCGCGGGATCGAGGGCTTTTCGCATCTCTGGCTGATCTGGCAGTTTTCCGAGTCGGTCCGCGAGGGCTGGTCGCCGACGGTGCGGCCGCCGCGCCTCGGCGGGAACGTGCGCATGGGCGTTTTCGCCACGCGCTCGCCCTTCCGGCCGAATCCGCTGGGCCTGAGCTGCGTGCGCCTTCTCGGCGTGGAGCAGGATCCCGTTCTGGGGCCGGTGCTGCGCGTCGCGGGCGCCGACCTGATGGACGGCACGCCGATCTACGACATCAAGCCCTATATCCCCTACGCCGACTGCCGGCCGGAGGCGCTCTCCGGCTTCGCCCCGGACGCGGGGGCGCGGCTTCGGGTCGTTTTTGAACCCGGCACGGAAGAGGCCGTTCCCGAGGAAAAAAGAGCGGCGCTGCGCGGGGTGCTGGAAAACGACCCCCGACCGCGCTATCAGGATGACCCCACGCGCGTCTACGGCCTGGCCTTCGCCGGGCTGAACGTCCGGTTTCGTGTGGAAAACGGAACGCTGACGGTGGAAGACGTGGAAAAACGAGAAAGATGACCGCATGGAAAACATCGTACAAACGCAATATAGCACCGCAGACAAGCTGAATACGAGGATCTCGCTTCACGCCAAATACTCCGTCAACAAGCAGGGCTTTGGGGACTGGATCGCGTCGCATTATGCGTTTCGTCCGGGCATGTCGGTGCTGGAGCTCGGCGGCGGGACGGGAGACATGTGGCGGGGAAACGAGGACCTGATCCGCCGCTGCGGACGCTTCGTCTTGTCCGACTGCTCCGCGGGCATGCTGGAAAGCGCCCGGAAAACCCTGTCCGCCTGCCCGGAGATCGAGTTCCGGCTCATCGATATCCGGCAGATCCCCTTCCCTGACGGCAGCTTCGACGCCGTGATCGCCAACATGATGCTCTATCATGTGCCGGAGCTGACACGAGGCCTCCGGGAAGTCAGGCGCGTTTTGAAAGACGGCGGCCGCTTTTACTGCGCGACCTACGGAGAAAACGGCATGATGGCCTGGATCGGCAGGCTGTTCGCGGAGCAGCGGGTCGAAGCCCGCATGAATACCGTTTTTACCCTGCAAAACGGAGAAGCGCAGCTGACGCCGTTCTTTTCCTCCGTTGAGCGCCTCCTCTACAAGGACGCGCTGGCCGTCACCGACCTCGACGATCTGATCGATTATATCCTGTCTCTCTCAAGCCTGTCTGAGCTGCAGAAGCTGCCGAGAGAAACGCTTCGCTCCGTGCTGGAGGCACATATGCGGGACGGGGTTTTGACCATCCCGAAGGAATACGGCCTGTTCGTGGCGACGAAATAAAAAAC
The DNA here is from genome assembly GCA_017552325.1 of Oscillospiraceae bacterium. Taxonomy (GTDB): domain Bacteria; phylum Bacillota; class Clostridia; order Oscillospirales; family Oscillospiraceae; genus Limivicinus. The sequence goes on along the minus strand of JAFZQE010000051.1, from coordinate 551 downwards.
AAGCCCCTGCTCTTTCGAGCAGGGGCTTTGTGTTGGCATTGACCTATCTTCCCGGTCCGTCGCCAGACAAGTATTTTCGGCACTGGTGAGCTTAACTTCTGTGTTCGGAATGGGAACAGGTGGACCCTCACCGTTAAAAACACCAACTATGAGAGATAACTTTCCTTTTTCGTCTGCCTTTCGGCCTCCGTGCCGTTCCGTTTTCTCTTTTCCTCCGTTCCGGTTCCGTTTTCCGGCCCCGGGCGGAGCTCAGGGCTGTACCCTGAAAACTGAACAGAGGGGAAAGCAAGGGAATAACCTGCATAGATTGTAGGTAAAGCCCTCGGGCTATTAGTACCGGTAGGCTGAACGCATCACTGCGCTTACACCGCCGGCCTATCAACGAAGTAGTCTACTTCGACCCTTACTCCATAAAGGATGGGAGATCTTATCTCAGGGGGAGTTTCACGCTTAGATGCCTTCAGCGTTTATCTCGTCCAGACGTAGCTACCCAGCTGTGCCGTTGGCACGACAACTGGTGCACCAGAGGTCTGTCCATCCCGGTCCTCTCG
>JAFZQE010000050.1 GCA_017552325.1 Oscillospiraceae bacterium | reverse complement strand
TCCCAGTCGTCCTCGCCCAGGCCGTCCTCGATGGAGATGATGGGGTACTTGTTGCAGAAGTCTTCCCACATGTCGATCATCTCGTCGCTGGTCATCACGGTGCCGCGCTTGGGCAGGTGATACTTGCCGTCCTCGGGATTGAACCAGTCGGCCACAGCGGCGTCCATCGCGATCTTGAAGTCCTCGCCGGGCTTGAAGCCGGCTTCCTCGATGGCCTTGACGATGACCTTCAGCGCGTCCTCGTCGCTCTCCAGGTCGGGGGCGTAGCCGCCCTCGTCGCCGACGCCGGCGGCGGGCGTGCCGTTGGCCTTCAGGGTCTTCTTCAGCTGATGGAAGACCTCGGCGCAGCGGCGCAGGGCCTCGCGGAAGTTGGGCGCGGAGACGGGCATGATCATGAACTCCTGGATGTCCACGCTGTTGGAGGCGTGGGCGCCGCCGTTGAGGATGTTCATCATCGGAACGGGCAGGACCTTGGCGTTGACGCCGCCGATATAGTTGTACAGGCTGTTGCCGGTGGCCAGAGCGCCGGCCTTCGCGCAGGCGAGGGAAGCGCCCAGGATGGCGTTGGCGCCCAGACGGGTCTTGTTGGGAGTGCCGTCGAGCTCGATGAGCAGGTTGTCGATATAGGTCTGGTCCAGAACGTTCAGGCCGAGCAGCGCCTCGGCGATCTCGCCGTTGACGTTGTCGACAGCCTTCAGCACGCCCTTGCCGCCGTAACGGGCCTTGTCGCCGTCACGCAGCTCGCAGGCCTCGTGGATGCCGGTGGAAGCGCCGGAGGGAACAGCCGCACGGCCGACGGTGCCGTCGTCCAGCGTGACCTCGACCTCGACGGTGGGGTTGCCGCGGGAGTCAAGGATCTCGCGCGCCATGACGTCGACGATTTCAAAATACTGTTTCATGAGTTTTGCCTCCTTCTTTGATTCGCCGGCGCATATCGGCGGCCGACGGATTTTTCGCTGTTATTATATCCTATCGTCGGCCAAAAGGAAAGAAAAACTTGAACAGCCTGCCGGAAAAAATTGCACAAAAATCATTCTTCGGTCTGTCTGCCGCTCCGCTTGCCCCGGACGACGTGCACAATGGAACGGATCAGGGCGTAAACGGCGAACATATACAGGAAGCCCATCACGCCGGAGACGATATCGGCGAAGGACATCGTGCCGGTGCCGCTGACCTTCTGGCCGATCTCAATGGCCAGGGTCAGGCCGAGCACCATTGTGAACACGTAGATCCACGCGACCGCCAGGATATGCCCCTTTCGGCTCAGCCATTTGAACAGCGGATAGACGGCGAAGATCCCGAGCATGCCGACCAGCCCGATCACGAGAAAATGCAGGGCCTTGTCGGAAAGACACAGCTCGTGGCTGTCGTTGAGGCGCAGGATCGCGTCGTGCACGCGCCCGATCCAGCCCATGACCGTATACAGAAACTCTTTCATAGCGAACCTCCCGCTTGAATTCATATGGGACAGACGTATCTTAGCGCGGAATGTTCCGGAAATACAGTGAAGAATTCTTAAACCTGCCGCCCCGCAGGCCCGGAGAAAGCGCTTGACAAGCCTTTGCCGATCGCATATAGTTAATTCGAAGGCAGCGCCGTCAAGCGGCGAAAACGGCTGCGTCCGCTCCCGGAGGAGCGGACCGAACGAAATGAACGGGAGGATTGACATGGGTCTGTTTGATAAGAAATACTGCGACTTCTGCGGCGGCAAGATCGGCCTGCTCGGCAACAAAAAGCTGGAGGACGGCAACATGTGCAAGGACTGCGCCGCCAAGCTCTCGCCCTGGTTCAACGAACGGCGGCACAGCACAAAGGCGGATATCCAGGCGCAGCTCGACTACCGCGAGGAGAACAGGGCGGCGGTCGCGGCTTTCCACACCACGCGCAGCCTCGGCAAATACACCAAGGTCCTCCTCGACGAGGACGCCGGCAAGCTCGCCGTCACCTCCGCGAGCGATCTGAAGAGCGCCAACCCCGACATTCTGGACTGTTCGCAGGTCACCGGCTGCGATCTGGACATCCAGGAATCGCGCCACGAGCTCAAGCGCACCGACAAGGACGGGCATTCCGTCAGCTACAATCCGCCGCGCTTTGAGTATTCCTACAACTTCTATGTGACGATCCGCGTCAACCATCCCTTCTTTGACGAGATCCGCTACTCCCTGTCCAACGGCTATATCAAGACCGGCGAGACGGCGATGGGCGGCATGGCCGGCTCCTTCCGCGTTCAGCGCGCGGGCGTCCCCGCCATCCACAACATCCGCCTGAACGACTATAACGAGTTCCTCAAGATGGGCAACGAGATCAAGCAGACGCTCGACCGGATGCGGACGGACCTGCGAAAGGAGATCAACACGCAGAAAGCGCCGAAGACCGCGGTGCTCTGCCCGCACTGCGGCGCGACCACCATTCCCGACGCCAACGGCTGCTGCGAATACTGCGGCAGCACGGTAAACGCCTGAGAGCGGGCAAAAAACATACAAAAACGAAGCCGGAGACAGCGTCTCCGGCTTCGTACTGTTTCTAACGCTTTTTGAAGGTCAGCTCGTTGATCTCCATGATGAGCTCCAGCATCAGATTCGTGCCGTAGGAGCGCGGGTCGGAGGGAGCCGGGAAACGGAGGATATCCGTAAAGCCTGCGGTTCTCGCCGTGCCGACGGCGCGGTCCATGTGATAGTCGCTGCTGATCAGCGCCACGGGCTTTGCGGGGTCGAGCATCCGCGCGGTGTTTTCAAAATTCTCGATGGTCGTCTCCGCCTTGTCCTCGAGGAGCATTTTCTCCTCCGGGACGCCGCGCGCGGCAAGCAGCTCCCGCATGACCGCAGCCTCCGTCCGGCCCCTTTCGTCCGGATTGCCGCCCGTCAGGATCAGAACGGCCTCCGGGTTTTGCTGCAGGTACTGCGCGGCGGCATCCAGCCGAAGCAGCAGATCCTTCGTGGGCGCTCCGTTCTCCAGCGCCATGCCGAGCACGATCGCGTGCGGGGCGCCGCCTTCGGAGCGGATACGGCCGCCCGCGGCGATCTTTCCGGCGAAGAGGAGCGCGGCGGCGGAGACGGCGTGGATCGCGCCGCCCGCTGTTCTTCTTGCGATCCTCAGCCGGTTCCGCCCGGGATCGGTGAGAAAGCCGAAGCGCAGGTCGGCCGCGCTCAGCAGCAGAAGGCCGCAGAGGCCGAGCTCATAGCGGAATACCTCCCGATAGCCGTCCTTCAGAACGACCGCCCGGATCCGCCGCCGCATCTGGACGGAGAGCGTCGCGGTATAGGCGGAGAACAGCGCAAGCAGCGCGTCTCCGGCGACACGCCGGGCGATCCCCGGCGTCGCGGCTTTTTCAACGGCAGTCCGGCTCATGGCAGGCAGCCTCCTTTGCGATCTGCCCCGCGCGCGAGGCTTTTTTCCATTATAGCGCCCTTTTCCTGCGCGGTCAATCGCCCTGCGGCGGAATCGTTGACTTTGGATGACGAATCGGTTATAATCATTAAATGGATGATTATGCGGCCTCTGCCCGGCAGAGCGCAGAAAGAGGGATCGTATGTCACTGTTCACCGATAAAATCCTGCTCATCACCGGCGGCACCGGCTCCTTCGGGCACGCCGTGCTCGATCGCTTCCTCGCCACTGACGTCGGCGAGATCCGCATCCTGTCCCGCGACGAGAAAAAGCAGGACGATATGCGCCACGAATATCAGAAAAAGCTGCCGGAGGCGGCGCGCAAGATCCGTTTCTACATCGGCGACGTTCGCGATTACGGCTCCATCGCCGGGGCCTTCCGCGGCGCGGACTACGTGTTTCACGCGGCGGCGCTCAAGCAGGTGCCCTCCTGTGAGTTCTACCCGATGGAGGCCGTGCGCACGAACGTCGTCGGCTCGGACAACGTCATCAGCGCCTGCGTCGCCAACGGCGTGAAGAAGGCGATCTTCCTGTCCACCGACAAGGCCGCCTACCCAATCAACGCGATGGGCATGAGCAAGGCGCTGATGGAGAAGAACGTCATCGCCCGCTCGCGGCAGATGCTGCCCGGCGACCCGGTGCTCTGCCTGACGCGCTACGGCAATGTGATGGCCTCGCGCGGCTCGGTGATCCCGCTCTTCTGCGAGCAGATCGCGGCGGGCAAGCCGCTGACCGTCACGAATCCCGAGATGACGCGCTTCATGATGACCCTTGCCGACGCGGTGGAGCTGGTGCTTTACGCCTTCGAGCACGGGCGGCAGGGCGACCTCTTCGTCCAGAAGGCTCCGGCTGCGACGATCGAGACCCTCGCGCAGGCGGTGCTGGAGCTCAAGGGCTCCGCGCTCGGCGTGAGCTGCATCGGCACGCGCCATGGCGAGAAGCTGTACGAGACGCTTGTGACCGCGGAGGAGATGCTGCGCGCGGAGGATCTGCCCGGCTTCTACCGCATCGCGGCCGACAACCGCGATCTGAACTACGACAACTACTTCAGCAGGGGCGACAGCCGCCTCGCGCTGCACGGGTCCTACACCTCGCACAACACCGAGCGTCTGGACCTCGAGGGCATGAAGGCGCTGCTGCGCAGGCTGAAGCTCTTCGGCGGGGACTGCTGAGATGAAGATCCTCGTTACCGGCGCCGGAGGCTTTGTCGGCAAAAACCTCTGCGAGGCGCTGAAAAACATCCGGGACGGCAAGGATCGCCGCTTTCCGGAGCTGTCGATCGAAGAGATCTTCCGCTATACGCGCGAGAGCACGGCGGAGGAGCTGGCCCGGTACTGCGTGGAGGCAGACTTCGTCTTCCACCTCGCCGGCGTCAACCGCCCCGAGCGCACCGAAGAATTCCGCGAGGGCAACGTTACGCTGACGGAAACGCTGCTGGACGCGCTGAAGACGGCGGGGAACCGCTGTCCCGTCATGATCTCGAGCTCCGTGCAGGCGAGCCTCTCCGGCCGCTTCGGCGACAGTGCATACGGCCGCAGCAAGCGGGAGGGGGAGGAGCTCTGCTTCGCCTACGCGAAGGAGACCGGCGCGCGCGTGCTGGTCTACCGCTTCCCGAACCTCTTCGGCAAGTGGTGCCGCCCGAACTACAACTCCGCGGTGGCGACCTTCTGCCACAACATTGCGCGCGATCTCCCGATCCGGGTCAATGATCCCTCGGTCGAGCTGGAGCTGCTGTACATCGACGACCTGGTCGCTGAGATGCTGCTGGCTCTGCAGGGGAAGGAGCACCGCGCCCGCTTCGAGGACGTGACGGCGGTCTTTGACGAGGACGGCCCCTACTGCGCCTGCCCGGTGACGCACCGGGCGACGCTGGGCGAGATCGTCGCGCTGCTGCGCCGCTTCCGTGAGCAGCCGGAGACCCTGCTGCTGCCGGAGATCCCGGCCGGGAGCTTTGCCAAAAAGCTTTATTCGGCCTATCTGAGCTATCTCCCGCCCGAGCGGGCGGTCTTTCCGCTCACGATGCACAGCGACGCGCGCGGCAGCTTCACGGAACTGCTGAAGAGCGCCGCCTGCGGCCAGTTCAGCGTGAACATCTCCCGCCCCGGGATCACGAAGGGGCAGCACTGGCATAACAGCAAGTGGGAGCTGTTCATCGTCGTCTCCGGGCACGCCCTGATCCGCCAGCGGCGGATCGGCTCGGAGGAGATTCTGGAATTCGAGGTCAGCGGCGAAAAGATCGAGGCCGTGCACATGCTGCCCGGCTACACCCACAGCATCGTCAACCTCTCCGACACCGAGGATCTCGTCACGCTGATGTGGGCCAACGAATGCTTTGACCCGGCAAACCCGGACACCTTCCGGGAAGACGTATAAAAAGGGGTTTTATTATGGCGCCCAGGCTTGATTATTCCGACATTCATTTCTCCGAAAACGGCCGGCTGAAGCTGCTGATCATCGTCGGCACCCGGCCGGAGATCATCCGCCTGTCGGCGGTGATCGAAAAGTGCCGCCGCTATTTTGACACGATTCTGGCCCACACCGGCCAGAACTACGACTATACGCTCAACGGCGTTTTCTTCCGCGACCTGCGCATCGAGCCGCCCGAGGTCTGCATGGACGCGGTGGGGGACGATCTCGGCGCGACGGTGGGGAACATCGTCAACTGCTCCTACAAGCTGATGCGCGCCGTGAAGCCGGACGCGCTGCTGGTGCTTGGGGATACGAATTCCTGCCTCTCGGCCATCGCCGCCAAGCGCTTGCACATCCCGATCTTCCACATGGAGGCCGGCAACCGCTGCAAGGACGAGTGCCTGCCGGAGGAGACCAACCGCCGCATCGTCGACATCATCAGCGACGTCAACCTCGCCTACTCCGAGCACGCGCGCCGCTATCTCGCCGAGTGCGGCCTGCCGAAGGAGCGCTGCTTCGTGACCGGCAGCCCGATGGCCGAGGTGCTGCACAGGAACCTCGCCGACATCGAGAGCAGCGACGTCCTTGCCCGGCTCGGCCTGGAGAAGGGGAGGTACATCCTCCTCTCCGCCCACCGCGAGGAAAACATCGACACGGACAAGAACTTCTTCTCGCTCTTCGGCGCGATCAACCGCCTCGCCGAGAGCTATGACATGCCGATCCTCTACTCCTGCCACCCGCGCTCGGCCAAGCGCCTGGAGGAGAGCGGCTTCAGGCTTGATCCGCGCGTGATCCGGCACGAGCCCCTCGGCTTCCACGACTACAACTGCCTGCAGATGAACGCCTTCGCCGTCGTCTCCGACAGCGGCACTCTCCCGGAGGAGAGCAGCTTCTTCACCTCGGTCGGCCGCCCCTTCCCGGCGGTCTGCATCCGCACCAGCACCGAGCGTCCCGAGGCGCTGGACAAGGGCTGCTTCGTGCTGGCCGGCATCGACGAAAAGGGCCTCCTCGCCGCGGTGGACACCGCCGTGCGCATGCGCGCCGACGGCGCGGACGGCATCCCGGTGCCGGACTATGTCGAGGAGAACGTCTCCGACAAGGTCGTCAGGCTCATCCAGTCCTATACGAACATCGTCAACCGCATGGTCTGGCGCAAGGAATAATCATAGTTAACAATATTATGTAAACTTTACGCCTGGAAAGAAGGGAGCCGTCATCGAGAAAAAGGGAAAATGGTGGTCGGATCCCCGCGTCTGGCTGAGCCTGCTGATGGTGCTGATGATCATGGGCGTGATCTTTTATTTCTCCGCCATGCCGGTCAGGCAGTCGAGCGGAACGAGCGACGGCTGGGTCACGCGCCTGATCAAACTCTTCCTGCCCGATTTCAAGTCTCTGCCCGCCGCGCGGCAAAAGCAGATCAGGCACACCGTCTCCTTCATCGTCCGTAAGACGGCGCATATCCTCGAATTCGCCGCGCTCGGCTTTTCGCTGCGCCTGCATCTGGGTGCGCTGCGCAGGCACCGGCCCATCCGCCGCGCCTGGCTCTGGTCCTGGGTCATCGGCACGGTCTACGCCGCCACGGACGAGCTGCACCAGTTCTTCGTGCCCGGCCGTGGGCCGCGGTTTTACGACGTCGGCATCGACTGCCTCGGCGTCATTCTCGGCGTTCTGTTCCTGCTGCTGTGCAAGTGGCTGTCGGAGCGCCGCGTCCGCAAAAAAACAGGATGAAACACGCCTCCCGGAGGTTTTTCTTCGGGAGGCGTGTTTTTCGCAAGCCGGGTGATAAGTCTTGACTAACATGGGAAAACAAGGTAATATACATATTGGGATAGTTTAAATTGGTAAAGTGTTCGAACGGAGAAAAGGAGGAACCCTTATGAAACGCATTCTTGCTCTGCTTCTGTGTCTCGTGCTGGCGCTCACGCTGATCCCGGCCGCCGCGGCCGAGGACATTGAGATCGTCTCGGTCGAGCCGGAAGAGGAACTCATCGCGATCGTTGACCCAGAGCCCGCCGAAACGATGGCGGAGCCGGTTCCCAACAAAATCATCGCCGAAGGGAAATGCGGCGACGACCTCAAGTGGGAGCTGAACGACGTCGGCACGCTGGAAATCTTCGGTACCGGCGAGATGTGGGACTATCCGGACGATCCGCCCTCTTACGCGGCCTATGCCGACAAGGTGGAGAGAGTCTATTTCTCCTACGGCGTGACCGGCATCGGCTCCTGGGCTTTCTACATGAACTTTGTCAACCTGAAAGAGGTCGACTTCTCATCGACGATCACCAGCATCGGCAACTCCGCCTTCAAGGGCTCCGGTCTGGTCGAGGTCTCTTTCCCGGAAGCGCTGGAAACGATCGTCGGCTGGGCCTTTGAGGACTGCCCGCTCACGCAGATCGCCTTCCACGGCGACGCGCCGGATCTGAACTTCGCCTGCTTCAACAACGTGACCGCCACGGTCTTCTACCCGAAGGGCAATTCGACCTGGACCAGCGCGAAGATCAAGGATTACTATCTGAATCATCACATCAACGGCGACGCGGAAGCTCCCGCCGACGGAACGCTGACCTGGAAAAAGGTGAACTTCTGCGGCGATTTTGCCTACTGGGAGATCAAGGACCGCACGCTGACGATCTACGGCACGGGCATGGTCCAGGCCAGCGCCGAAGAGGGCGAGTCCATGTTCATCCCGATCATGGATCAGTTTGACGACGTCTACATCACGGACGGGAAGGAAGGGATCGGCGCCTGGTCCTTCGCAGGTTTGACCAACATGAAGACCTGCCGAATCCCCGCCGGCATGGACAAGATCGTCATGGGCGCGTTCATGAACTCCGGGCTGACGGAGTTCACCTTCCCCGACGCGCCGCGGCTCGTCATGGAGAACCTTTTCTATAACTGCAAGTCGCTGAAGAACGTCTACTGTCTGGGCGATCCGACCGGCTACGGCTGGGGTACCTATGAGGGCGTGACCGCCACGATCTACTATCCTGGGGACAATCCCAACTGGAGCGAGGAGCTCATCCAGAGCTTCTACACCGATTATCAGATCGTCGGCAGCGGCCCGGACGGCCTGACCTGGGTGGCGGTGTCCAAGCCCTCTGTCACGACCCAGCCCTCGGATCAGTCCGGCGCGGCGGGCGACACGCTGAAGTTTACGGTGAAGGCCTCGGGCGGCGCGCTGAAATACCAGTGGTACTACCGCACCTCGAGCACCGGCGAGTGGAAGAAGTCCACCGGCACCGGCGCGACGACGAAGACCCTGTCCGTCGAGGCGAAGAGCTACCGCAGCGGCTACCAGTACCGCTGCAGAGTCTCGAACTTCCTGGGCTACAAGTACAGCAAGGCCGCCACGCTGACCGTGACGGAAATGACCAAGCCCGCGATCACGACCCAGCCCTCGGACAAGACGGCCTCGGCAGGCCAGACCGTGAAGTTCACGGTCAAGGCCAGCGGCGGCTCGCTGAGCTACCAGTGGTACTACCGCAAGAGCAGCAGCGGCAGCTGGGCCAAGTGCAGCGGCGACAGCGCTGTGACCGCGTCCCTGTCCGTAGAGGCGAAGAGCTACCGCAGCGGCTATCAGTACCGCTGCAAGGTCACCAACGCCAAGGGCTATGTGTATTCGAGCGCAGCGACCCTGACGGTCTCCGCCAAGCCGTCGATCACGCTCCAGCCGACGGATGCGACCGCCGCGAAGGGCGAAACGGTGAGCTTCAAGGTCAAGGCCTCGAACGCCGAGAGCTACCAGTGGTACTACCGGACTCCTGCCGACGGGACCTGGAAGAAGTGCAGCGGCGACAGCGCGACGAGCCCGATCCTGCAGGTCGAGGCCAAGAGCTACCGCAGCGGCTATCAGTACCGCTGCAAGGTCTCCAACGCCGACGGCTACGTCTACACGAACGCCGCGACGCTTACGGTCAGTTAGTGATTGGCGCTTAGATCTTAGTGCTTAGAAAAGCCGCCCGGGCAAAGCCCGGGCGGCTTCTGTCCTTATGCCGCGTGGGAAGATACTGATTTTTCCCATATGCATTTGTTCCATCACGAAAAACCGATTCAAGGAGGAAACGCACATGAAACGGCTTCTTGCCTTCCTGCTCTGCCTCGTGCTGGCGCTGTCGCTGATCCCGGCGGCGGCGGCCGAGGACATCGAGATCATCGATCCGGAGACGGAAGAAGAACTCATCCCCATCGTCGAGCCCGCCGACGAGCCGGAGCAGAGCCCGCCCGGCCCCGGTGCGGAGATACAGGCTAACGGCACCTGCGGCGACCATATCAGCTGGTCGCTGAACAGCGACGGTATTCTCAGCCTTACCGGCTACGGCGACATGGTTGACTATGACCTGAACGGCAACAAAGCGCCGTGGTACGATAACCGCACTCAGATCAAAGTGCTTGAGATCGGCTACGGCATCGAGTCGATCGGAAATTACGCGTTTTACGGCTGCATCAACATGACGCTGGACCCGAAGACCGGCTATTCGATCACGGATGACGTCCAAAGGATCGGGCAGGGCGCTTTCGTCATGTGCCACAGGCTTACGTCTGTCTGCATCCCGGAATCGGTCACCGCGATCGGAGGAATGGCCTTTGAGACCTGCAACAATCTGAAGCGGGTGACGATCTGCGGCAAGCCGAGCATCGGGGCGCTGGCCTTCGCCTACTGCAGATCCCTGGCGGAATTCAGCTTTTTGGGAAGTGCGCCGAGCATGGCCAGCGACGTTTTTTCCAATACGCCGCAGATGCGCGCCTGGTATCCGCCCAATGACAGCACCTGGACCGAGTCTGTCCGCGGGGACTACTCTGGCAGCGTGACCTGGTGGGAGGGCTGGCATGGCTGGTGCGGCGACGACATCGAGTGGGATCTGGACACGGCTCTCTTCCGGCTGTCGCTGAACGGAAGCGGCGAAACATGGTCCTATCTCCCTGCGTCCGGTCCCCCAGCCCGAGCCAGCTTCGCAAAGCTGGAGAATAAGATCTTTTCCGCTTTTGTCAGCGACGGCGTGACCGTGCTGAACGACGGCGTTTTCTACGGTTTGTACAGGGTGACCGAGGTCGTCCTGCCGGATACCCTGACTGAGATCGGCCGCTCCTGCTTCAACGGCTGCGGTCTGGCAGCGTTTAAGATCCCGGCGAGTGTGACGAAGATCGGAAGCAAAGCCCTTGCCGATTGTGAGGAATCAGGGATCCTCTTCCTCGGACATGCGCCGGAGATCTCCGACGACGCCTTCTATGGAAGCGTATTCACGGCTTATTACTATCCCGTTGACGACTGGACCGCCGACAAGATGCTGAATTACGGCGGCAGCGTCAGCTGGGAATGCGACGACAGGATCGGCGAATCGGTGACCTGGTCGATGAGCAAAAGCGGCAAGCTGACGCTGAGCGGCAGCGGCGCGACCTGGGACTTCTTTGAAGATACGCCCGACTTCCGCGCGCTCTGGCAGGAATGCACGAGCGTCTCGGTCGGCTCCGGGATCAGCGCTCTGGGCGAGTGCCTGTTCGAAGACATGGATTCCCTCAAATCGGTGACGATCCCGGCCGGCGTGACGTCAGTCGGCTATGAATGCTTTGAAAACTGCAGGGCTCTGGAGAAAGTCGTGTTCAAGGGCAGCGCGCCGGAATTCGGAAGCTACTGCTTCTATAAAGCCGGACCGCTCACCGCCTATTATCCGGAGAACGAAGCGGGCTGGACGGATTCCGTCATGAAGAATTACGGTTCAAACGGCATCGAATGGGTCGGTCTCACGAAGCCCGCGATCTCGACGCAGCCCGCGAGCAAGACCGCTTCGGTCGGGACGACGGTGAAGTTCACCGTCAAGGCGACCGGCGGCGCGCTGAGCTATCAGTGGTACTATCGGACGAGCAGCACAGGCGAGTGGAAGAAGAGCACCGCGACGGGCGCCAAGACCGCGATGCTCTCCATCAAGGCGGAGAGCTACCGCAGCGGCTATCAGTACCGCTGCAAGGTCTCCAACCCGCTGAGCTACAAATACAGCAGCGCCGCGACCCTGACGGTGGGCAGCAAGCCCACGGTCACGACACAGCCCAAGTCCGCGAAGGTCTACGTCGGCAAGACCGCGAAATTCACGGTCAAGGCAAGCGACGCGACGGGCTATCAGTGGTATTACCGGACGAGCAGCACCGGCGAATGGAAGAAATGCAGCGGCTCCGACGCGACGACGGCGAGCATTTCCGTCGAGGCCAAGAGCTACCGCGACGGCTATCAGTACCGCTGCAAGGTCTCGAACAGCGCGGGCTATGTCTACAGCAGCGCCGCGACCCTGACGGTGTCGGTCAAGCCCGTCATCACGACCCAGCCCTCAAGCAAGACCGCGAGCTCCGGCACGACGGTCAAATTCACCGTCAAGGCCGACGGCGCGTCGAGCTACCAGTGGTACTACCGCACGAGCGAGACCAGCGAGTGGAAAAAGTGCACCGGCACCGGCGCGACGACGGCGACGCTCTCCGTCGAGGCCAAGAGCTATCGCAGCGGCTACCAGTACCGCTGCAAGGTGACGAACGACCAGGGCTACGTGTACTCCAGCGCCGCGACGCTCACAGTCAGTTAGTGCTTGGCGCTTAGATTATAGTGCATAGAAAAGCCGCCCGGGCTTTGCCCGGGCGGCTTCTTTATCCGGTTTTTGAATCAGAACAGCTTCCAGGAACCCGTATCGCCCTGACCGCGGGAAGTGTCGCCGAAGACAAGCACGCTCCCGTCGCGCAGCACGACGGCGCTGTGCGTCCCGCCCGCGGCGATGGCCACCGCGTCGCTCACACCGTCCAGCGGCAGCAGATCGCGCTGTCGGAAGGCGTGACAGAGCACGTGCCCGTCGGCGCGAAGCCCCAGCACCACGGTTCCGCTCGCCGAGATGGAGAGGATATCCACCCAGCCCTCCGGCTCAAAGCCGACGCCGACGACGCTGCCGTCGGCCCGCAGGCCGAGGCCGAAGCCTGTGTTGACCGCGAGATCGACCAGACCCTGCAGCGCCTCGCCCCCGTTCAGCGCGGGATCGATCCAGGCGCTTCCGTCCTGCCGCAGCGCGGCCGTATAATAGGAGCCCGCGGTGACGGCGCGCAGCCCGCGCCAGCTCTCGGGGACCGAATAGTCGTTGTAGCCGGTGCACAGCAGCGTCCCGTCGGCGCAGAGGCCGAAGCTCGCGTAATCCCCGGCGGCGATCTGCACTACGTTTTTCCACTCTGCTACCTCGCATTGGCCCTCGCTCTCGCGCCCGACCGCGCTGACCGTGCCGTCGCTGTGCAGCAGCAGGCTGTGCCAGGCGCCGGCGGCGACCTGCGTCACATCGCGGAAGGCCGAGACCTCGCACTGGCCGAAGCTGTTGTCCCCGCAGGCGAGGACGGTCCCGTCCGCGCAGAGACCGAGCGTGTGATAAAAGCCGACGGCGATCACGCCGCGCGGCAGCGCCTCGCGCTGTCTGCCGAGCGCGGCGATGTGCGCGAGCTCCTCCGGCGTCTGACCCTGGAGCGCTGCCACGGCCGCCTCCGGATCCTCGATCCCGGTCACGGCCGCCGCCATCGCGAACAGACGCTCGCGCGCTCCGGGATAGTCGCCGAGAAGGGAATAGAGCGCGGCGGCCTCGCTGACCGCGCCGCTCTCCTCCAGCGCCTGCGCGCGGCGGAAGCGGCACTCGTCATAGCGCTCGAGCGCGTCGCGGTAGCCGCCGAGCGCGAGGAAGCGCGTTTCCGCCTCTTCCCACTGACCGGCCTCCGCATACTGCGCGGCGATCTGATAGGCGCACTCGTTTTTCCTGTCCGCAGCGTCCTTATATCCTGCCGCGGCTGACAGCAGCGTTTCCGCTTCCTCCCAGCGAGCCTCGTCCATCAGCGCCAGCGCCTCGCGGTAGTCGCATTCCGTCAGATAGCCCCGCGCCTTTTCCTCGTCGCCGAGCTCTGCGGCAAGCTCCCGCGCGCGGGCCAGGTCGCCCTGCTCGAGAGCCTCGTTCAGCCGCTTTTCCCGGATGACGGGGATCTGCTGCCGCAGCAGCAGCGCGCCGCCGATCGCCGCAAAGAAGAGCAGCGTCGTGATCAGCAGCGTCAGGATGATCGCTTTTCGGTTGTCCCGTCGATGTTCCATGCATGCCTCCGGTCCGGAGCCTCAGCGCTTCATCAGCGCCTCGTAGTCCAGATACAAATAGCGTTCAAATCGATCCTGCACGACTTCGCCGTCCAGCGGCGTTCCCGAGCAGAGGATGATGTAGATGTCGTCGACGCCGTACTCGCGGATGTAGTCCCGCGCGTTCGCGCCGGCCTCGTAGATCGCGTAGCCGTTGTCGCGGAAGTCCGTCGACAGCACCTCGTCGTAATAGGGCAGCAGATATGGGATCAGGCAGTTGCCGAAGCTGTCGGCGATGACCAGGGCCTGCCGCCCGGTGTGGTAGCCGCCGATGAACAGCCGCCAGGGGGCGCGCGTGCCGCTCAGATACTGCCGGTAGCCCTGCGCGTCCGGGTCGATGAGGACGCTGTCGCTGCGCTCGGTCAGATGCGTGAGGATGTAGCTCTCGGCCGGCGCGCGCGGTACCATGACCTCCACGAGCTCCGCGTTGATGTCCAGCGCGCGCAGCTCCTGCTCCGTATAGGCCCCCGTGTAGGGCGAATTGGCCAGGGTATAGAGGTAGTCGTAGAAATCTCCGGCCTCGAGCCCCTGTCCCTCCAGCATGAGCTTTACCGTCTCGCAGGCGAGGAAGGGATGCCAGTGGTGGTCGACGGTCGGATACAGCCGCTCGCTGCCGATGTAGGGCTGCGCGGCCGGAAAGCTGTCGTGGATCACAATGCCCTCGCCGACGATGGGCTGCAGGAGCTCCGACAGGCTGCTGCCCCAGGCGCTGAAATTGCCGTCGCGGATGACCTGGTTGGCGATCGAGGAGACCGGGGGGCAGATCAGATGCAGCGTCCCGTCCTCAGGCAGCTCCGCGCGGTATTCGCCGAGGATGCGGGCCAGGTTGTCCAGATTCTCGGCGGAGACCTCGGCGTAGACCGAGCGCGTTCCGTCCAAACGCTCCAGCCAGAACTCGGCCTTTCCGGCCGCGTGCCCCTGCGGCGCGCCGAGGGTATCG
Source organism: Oscillospiraceae bacterium (assembly GCA_017552325.1). Classification (GTDB taxonomy): domain Bacteria; phylum Bacillota; class Clostridia; order Oscillospirales; family Oscillospiraceae; genus Limivicinus. The sequence continues at coordinate 22,543 of JAFZQE010000050.1, read as the reverse complement.
CCGGTCGCCGCAGCTTCCGCCCCTGCGGAGACAGGCTCGGGCGTGTTCAGCTCCTGCTGCAGCGCCTCCTGCAGATCCTGCTGCTGCGTTTCGTCGGCCTCAAACAGCCGGTCCTGGTCGAGGCCCGGATCAAAGGCCTCCGGATCCGTCACTGAAAACAGGCCCTTCGTCCCCTCGGAGAAGGCGGCGGCCTCCTCGCGGAAGAAAAAGGCGTCGGAAAGCCAGGCCTCAAAGCCGTCCATGAAGCTGCCGTCGCGCAGCGAGGCGGCGCTGAGCGCGGGAAAGCCCTGCAGCATGCGGTTTTCGGTATAGGATGGCCGCTCGTCCCTGTCCGCCAGAAGCAGCTCCCCGAGACCGAGGCAGAAGGCCGCCAGCAGGCAGAGGTATACGGCGATCAATTGTCTGCGTTTTTTCATAGGAAACTCTGCCTGAGGCGAGGATCAGCGGTCGTAAACCATGAAGAAATAGCGCTCCAGCCGATCCTGCACCGTGTCGGTGTTGAGAGAGAAATAACTGCAGTAGATGATGTACACATCGCTGACCTCATATTCGGCGATGTATTCGCTGACGTTCGCGCCGGCCTCCGCGCGGGAGTAGCCGCCGTCGCGGAAGTCGGTGACGAGGATCCGGTCGTAATAGGGGAAGAGATAGGCGATAAAGGGCAGGTCGAAGCTGTCGCCGATGACCATGGCGCTCCGTCCTGTGTGGAAGCCGGTGACGAAAAGACGCCAGGTATGAAGATTGCCGCCGAAATACTGCGCATAGGCCAGCGAATCCTCATGGTCGATCAGCTTGCTGGGAGACAGCTCCGTCAGCCGCTCCAGGCAGTAGCTTTCCGCTGGCGCGTTCAGCACCGTCACCGGCACCTGTTCGATGCTGCGCGTGACAGCTTCCAGCTCCTGTGCCGTGAAGGGCCCGGCGTCGTGGACATTGTCCAGCCAGTAGCGGTATTCGTCATATCCGTTGGGCACCGGCCCCTGATCGCTCAGCATCGCGTCCAGCGCGAGCTTGGCGCTGATGGGATGCCAGTGATGGTCGACGGTCGGATACAGCGTATAGAGCCCGACATAGGGCCTCAGGATATCTGTCTGATCGTAAAAGCGCACACCCTCGTCCAGATAAGGCTGCAGCACCTCGTCCAGATCGCAGCCCCAGTCCACGGCCGTGTGCTCCTGCAGCACGGTGTTGGCCAGGTCGGCGACCATCGGGTTGAGCAGACTGACGGTCCCGTCGGCGGGCAGGGCGGCGCGGTATTCGTTGAGGACACGCGCCAGAACGGCGATATGATCCGCGGGAAAGCTCTCATAGACCGAGCGGCGGCCGTCGGCCTTCTCCGTCCAGATCGAGGCGCTCTGCGTCACCTCCGGGGTCGGACGGCGGAAGGCCTCCGCCGAAGCGAGCGGCGCGGCGGCTGCAGGCGCTTCTTCCTCTTCGACATCCTGCGGGGAAGCCGTGGGGGACGGGGTCTCCGAGGCGATCTCTTCGATCAGCTCGTCCAGCTCCCGCTGCTCCTCCTCGTCCAGCGCCCAGGCCTGCGCCTCGGGGACGACGGCGGCCGCGGGATCGTCGGAGCGGAGAGAAAAGAGCGTTTTTGTACCGTCAGAGAAGGCGGCGGCCTCCTCGCGGAAGAAAAAGGCGTCGGAAAGCCAGGCCTCAAAGCCGTCCATAAAGCTGCCGTCGCGCAGCGAGGCGGCCGTGAGCGCGGGAAAGCCCCGCAGCATGCGGTTTTCGGTGTAGGAGGGCCGCTCTTCTTTCTCTGCCAGAAGCAGCTCCCCGAGACCGAGGCAGAAGGCCGCCAGCAGGCAGAGGTAAACGGCGGCAAGTCGAAAATAGGGACGCTTCATGCCGCACCTCAGAAACGGAAGTAGATGAAGGGGTTATAGCTCTGCCCGACGAGGAAGAGCACCGAGACGGCGAAGAGAACGACGGTGACGATCGGCTGTAGGAAGTCGCGCAGCTTTTCCGGCATCGCCTTGCCGAGGGCAGGGACCCAGGGCAGGCTCAGCAGCAGGCAGAGCAGCGGGAAGACCGTGTACTTGCGAGCGACGGCGACGGTCTGCGCGTCGATCCAGCCGGCGCCGCCGATACCGAAGAGCGCCAGCACGTGCTGCCAGACGGCGGAAAAATCGGTGTAATAGAAGATGATCCAGCCGATCAGGACGATCACGAAGGTCAGCAGCCAGCGCAGGAGCTTCGGCACCTTCTCCAGCGCCTTCGCGAGCACGAAGCGCTCGAGGATCAGCAGCACGCCGTAATAGGCGCCCCAGACGACGAAGTTCCAGCTTGCGCCGTGCCAGAGGCCGGTCAGCGCCCAGACGACCAGCATGTTGAAGATCGTCCGCGCCGTGCCGCGGCGGTTGCCGCCGAGCGGGATATAGACGTAGTCGCGGAAAAAGCTGCCGAGCGAGACGTGCCAGCGCCGCCAGAACTCGGTGATGGAGGAGGAACCGTAGGGGAAGAGGAAGTTCTCCTTATAGCGGAAGCCAAGCGTCCGGCCAAGGCCGATGGCCATGTCGGAGTAGGCGGAGAAATCGTAGTAGATCTGCAGCGTGTACAGCAGACCGGCGAGCCATGCCCCGCCCACGGAGAGAGCCGTGCCCGTCCCGGCCAGCGTCAGCTCCTCCAGCGCCGCACCGCAGAGATTGGCAAGCAGAACCTTCTTGGCCAGGCCCTTGACGAAGCGCTGCATGCCCTCGGCGAAATCGGGCACGCTGATCTGCCGTTCCTCCAGCTGGTCGGCGATGTCGCCGTACTGGACGATCGGCCCGGCGATCAGCTGCGGGAAGCAGCTGATGTACAGCAGCAGACGCAGCGGGTTTTTCAGCACCGGTGCCTTGCGGCGGTAGACATCCACCGTGTAGGTCAGGATCTGGAAGGTGTAGAAGGAAATGCCGATCGGCAGCTGCGGCGAGTCCATCCGCCAGCTCACGGAAGTGAAGGACAGCACGGTGTTGAGCAGGAAGGCGGCATATTTGAAGTAGAACAGGAAGGCGATCGAGGCGATCACGCCGACAACGAGGCAGAGCCTGCGCAGCCCCTTGCGCTCGGTGGCGTCGATCGCGCGCGCGCAGAGGTAGTTGACCGCCGTGGAAAAGAGCATGGCGAGGATCCAGACCGGCTCGCCCCAGCCGTAAAAGAGCAGGGAGGCGGCGATCAGCACGCCGTTGCGCCAGCGCGGTGAGCGCGACAGGAACAGCAGCAGATACAGGATCGGCAAAAACAGAAACAGAAAGGTCAGACTGGAAAAAACCATGGAGGGGCTCCTCGTTTCTTTCGTTCTCGGCAGTTCGTCAGGGGCTTCGAGGGTACGGGCCCGTACAAACAATTATTTTACAAAAAACACCGCCTTTTTGCAAGCATTTTTCGCCGATGCCGCCGGAAACAGCCGTTCCGATCCGAAAACTATCCGTTGACAGAAAAAGACGCCTGTGATATCATATTTGCGTAATATATGATGTTATAAACGACATAACAAAGGAGCTTATCGGAAAATGAAAAAGTTTTCCTCAAAAAAGCTGGCGGAAACGGTCAAGCGCTGCCGCCGTGAGCAGCAAATGACACAGGCGGAGCTGGCGCAGCGCAGCGGGATCCACCGCTCGATGCTCGGCAGGCTGGAAAACGAGGACTACAAGCCCTCGCTCGACCAGCTCGACGTGCTGGCGGAGATCCTCGGCTTCGACGCCGCCGCGCTGTACACCGAAGAGCCCGCGCTTCCGTCCGGCAAAAAGCCGGTGATCGCCGTAGCGGGGCTCGGCTATGTGGGGCTGTCGATGGCGGTGCTGCTGGCGCGTCAGAACAAGGTCTTTGCCACCTGCCGCACTCAGGCGAAGGCAGACATGGTCAACCGCGGCCGGTCCCCAATCCGCGACGGGGAGATCGAACAGGCCCTGCGCGAGGGCGGCCTGGATCTGACGGCGACTCTCGACGAGCAGCTCGCCTACGGGAGCGCGGACTACGTCATCGTCGCCACGCCGACCAATTACGACACGAAGAAGAATTTCTTTGACACCTCCGCCGTCGAGGACGTGATCGAAAAGGCGCTCCGGCTCAATCCGGCAGCGACGATCGTCATCAAGTCCACAGTCCCGGTGGGCTACACGAAGGCCGCCAGGGCGCGCTTCGGCTCCGAGCGCATTCTCTTCTCGCCGGAGTTCCTGCGCGAATCCAGGGCGCTGTTCGACAATCTCTACCCCTCGCGCATCATCGTGGGGGCGGAAGCCGGACAGCGGAAGGAGGCGGAGACCTTCGCCGGGCTGCTGGCTGCGGCAGCGCTGAAGGAGGACGTGCCGAAGCTGATCATGGGTCCGAGCGAGGCCGAGGCCGTCAAGCTCTTCGCCAACACCTATCTGGCGCTGCGCGTCAGTTATTTCAATGAGCTGGACACCTATGCCGAGAGCAAAGGCCTGAACACCCGCGAGATCATCGACGGCGTCTGCCTCGATCCGCGCATCGGCGCGCATTACAACAACCCCTCCTTCGGCTACGGCGGCTACTGTCTGCCGAAGGACACCAAGCAGCTTCTCGCCAATTTCAACGATGTGCCGCAGAACATGATCTCCGCCATCGTCGAGAGCAACCGCACCCGCAAGGACTTCATAGCCGACCGGGTGCTGGAGATGGCCGGAGCCTATTCCTACTCTGGCAGCAACGAATACAGCCCGGATCAGGAGAAGCCGGTGACGGTCGGCGTCTTCCGGCTGACGATGAAGGTCAATTCCGACAACTTCCGCCAGAGCTCGATCCAGGGCGTCATGAAGCGCATCAAGGCCAAGGGCGCTTCGGTCATCATCTACGAACCGAGCCTGCCGGACGGGGAGACCTTCTTCGGTTCGCCGGTCGTCAACGATCTGCGCCGCTTCAAGGAACTGAGCGGCTGCATCCTCGCCAACCGCTACGACTCCTGCCTCGACGACGTGAAAGACAAGGTCTACACCCGCGATCTCTTCCGCAGGGATTGACATCAGGGCGTCAAACATTATGTAAACAAAATTATGTGAATCCATCGCCCGTCTCTTTCCGGAGGCGGGCGATGTGCATTCCCGGGGAAAATGGCGGCTGTAAAGCGAATTTCCTTGACGGAACCGGCATTTTGCCGGATTTTTTTATAAAAAATAAACAAAATCCGGCAGATTGAACCCTATCTATTTTGCAAACTTGAAGACTATCTTTCCGGAAAAGAGGATGCTATAATATAGCAGTATACTTTGGTGATTCGCTAATTCACTAAAGTTTTGGCGGCTTTGCTGCAACGGTATGATGATGAATGATAATCCGACGGGGGAACTGGATCCGCCCGACAGGGAAGCCGCAAATCATCATTTTGGGAGGATTTGTTATGAAAAGATTTCTTGCCGCTCTGCTTATCCTGTGCCTGCTGCTCGGCCTGTGCGCCTGCAGCGCCAAAAAGTCGCGCGACCTGGTCTTCACCACCGGCGGCGACCAGGGTACCTATTTCGCCTTCGGCGGCGTGATGTCGCAGAAGATCAGCGAAGTCACCGACACCAAGATCACCGCCATCGCCTCCGGCGGCTCGAAGGCGAACATCGAGTCCCTGGATGCCGGCGACGCGGACTTCGGCTTTGTGCAGTCTGACGTTATGGCCTACGCCTATTCTGGCAGCCGCCTGTTTGCCGAGACCGGCGCCGTCAGCGGCTTCTCCGTCGTCGCCGCGCTCTACATGGAGCAGGTCCAGATCGTCACCCTGAATCCCGATATCAAAACCGTCGCCGACCTTGCCGACCGCAAGGTGTCCATCGGCGCCTCCGGTTCCGGCGTTTACTTCAACGCGATCGATATCCTCAGCGCCTACGGCCTGAGCGAGGACGACATCAAGCCCACCTACCAAAGCTTCGGCGACAGCGCTGAGGCGCTGAAGGACGGCCAGATCGACGCCGCCTTTGTCGTGGCCGGCGCTCCGACGAACGCCGTCACCTCGCTGGCCGCCACCAATCCCGTCTACCTGGTCAGCCTCGACGACGAGCATATCAGCGCGCTGACCGCCTCCTCGCCCTACTACACGAAGTACGTGATCCCCGCCTCGGTCTACAACACGCCTGAGGACGTGAGCACGGTCGCCGTCGGCGCGGTCGTCATCGCCCGCAACGACGTCAAGGACGCGGACGTGTACAACTTCCTGTCCGCTGTCTTCAACAATGCCGACAGCCTCGCGCATGACAAGGCCAAGGAGCTCGACCTCGCCTTCGCCGCCTCCGTAACGGATGTGCCCTATCATCCCGGCGCTGTGAAGTTCTTTGCCGAAAAGGGCTTCACGGTCAACGGATAACAAGCAATAAGCTTCCGCACAGCGCGGACCCCGCGGCCTTTCAGGCTGCGAGGTCCGCGTCGCTGAATACCTGCGCCGCCGCGGCGGCGAAGAAACGGAGACTGCGATGAACGAGGAAAAGAGAAGACAGGAAGAAGCGATCGCGGACGGAGCTCCTGTCGAAACAAGCGCCGAATCTCTGGACGAGGTCATGAAAAAATACGATCGGGAGTCCAACGTCAGGATATGGGAAGGACGCCCGAAGCAGATCCTGCGCTATTTCTGCGCAGTTTTTTCGCTGTATTGCATCTATGTGACCCTGTTCAGCACGATGATGCCCGAGGAGCGCCTGAACATCTTTCTCGGCGTTATCCTGATCATCGGCTATCTGTATTATCCCATCAAGAAGACGCATGTAAAGGTCAATTCGCTGCCCTGGTACGACATCCTGCTGATGCTCGTCGGCGCGGTGCCCTTCTTCTATTTCGCGGCCAACGCCCACAGCATCATCGCGATGGCGACCCGCGCGACGCGCGATCCGATCATGGTCGCCATGGCGGTCGCGGCGATCCTCTCCTTCATGGAGCTCTGCCGCCGCTGCGTGGGCATTCCGATCCTCTGCGTGGTCGGCGCGCTGCTGATCTACGCCTTCATCAACGTCCGCTTCGGCAAGGTGATCTATGACCTCTTCTACGCCGACACCGGCATCCGCAGCACGCCCATCACCGTCTGCGCGAAGTACATCGTCGTATTTATCATCTTCGGCGCTTTCCTGGAGAAAACGGGCATATCAGCCTTCTTCATCGACCTCGCCAATTCCGTCGCCGGCGCTTCGGCCGGCGGCCCGGCCAAGGTGGCCGTGATCTCGTCCGCGCTCTGCGGCATGGTCTCCGGCTCCTCGGTCGGCAACACGGTGACGACCGGCTCGGTGACGATCCCGATGATGAAGCGCACCGGCTACAAGGGCGAATTCGCCGGCGCGGTGGAGGCGGCGGCCTCCACGGGCGGTCAGATCATGCCCCCGATCATGGGCGCGGCGGCCTTCCTGATGGCCGAGTACATGGGCATTCCCTACGGACAGGTGGCGCTGAAGGCGATCCTGCCTGCGGTGCTGTACTTCACAGGCATCTACATCGCCGTGCATCTGGAGGCCCGGAAGCTCGGCCTGCGCGGCATCCCGCGCGACGAGCTGCCGAAGCTGCGGAAACTGCTGCCGATGAGCTACCTGCTTTTGCCGCTGGTCGTTCTGGTCTGGCTCGTGGCGACGAACCGCCACACGATGCAGTTCGCCGCGGCGGTCGCCATCGGCGTTGCGATCCTCGTCGGCCTGTTCAACCGTATCCCGGCGCTCACAAAGAAAAAGGCGGAAGGCGCTGAGGCTCAGCCCGACGCGGCGGAGGACAACGGCCTGAATTTCAGCAAGATCATCGACGCGCTGGAATCCGGCGCGCGCAGCACGATCACCGTGGCGGTGGCCTGCGCGATGGCCGGTCTGGTCGCGGGCAGCATCACCTCCACCGGTCTGGCCTCGAAGCTGATCACGGCGGTCGTCACCGTCTCCGGCGGCAGGGTGCTGATCGCGCTGGCGCTGACGATGCTCTGCTGCATCGTGCTCGGCATGGGCGTGCCAACCACGGCCAATTACTGCATCATGGCCTCCACCTGCGCGCCGATCCTCATCACCATCGGCGTCCCCGACGTCGCCGCGCATTTCTTCGTCTTCTACTTCGGCATCGTCGCGGACATCACGCCGCCGGTCGCGCTCGCGGCCTACGCGGGCTCGGCCATCGCCAAGGCTCCGCCGATGAAAACGGCCTTCAACGCCTCAAAGCTCGCGATCGCGGCCTTCATCGTGCCCTATATCTTTGCGATGAACCCGGCCATGCTCCTGATCGACACGACGCCGCTGCAGGTGGTCCTCGTCGTGGTCAGCTCCGTGATCGGCATCTTCGGCGTGGCGGCCGCGCTCAACGGCTACCTCTTCCGGCCGATGCACCCGCTGCTGCGGCTGGCGATCGGCGCGGGCGGCCTGCTGATGATGGATCCGCAGACGATCACCGACGTCATCGGCGTTCTGCTGCTTGCGGCCGTGCTGCTGTTCCAGCGCTATCTCGTCCGCAGGGAGAAGAAGGAAGCGGCAGACTCATAAAATTATGTTAAGGATTTTATGTAGATAATAATATGTAAATAAAATTATGTAAACAAACGATCCCCCGCATCCCATGACGGATGCGGGGGATCGTTGGCGTATGCCGATGTTCGGATCGGCCTCAGTCCACGCGTTCGCCGTTGCCGTAGATCTCGCAGAAGCGCGCGGAGAAGGAGGGCTCCTGCCCCTTGACGTACAGGTGCGAGATATCGCCCAGCGCGGCGGCGCGGAAGGAGGCGAGACCGGGGCGGCGCTCCTCGCTGTTGACGACGCTGACCGAACTCGGCGCCATCGCCAGACCGTGCCAGAGCACCATCGGCGAGCAGTGCATCAGATGGCTCAGCAGCACGCAGCTCAGCCCGAAATGGCAGAAGAAGACCAGCGTGTCGCCGTTGGGCCGCTCGGCGCGATAGAGGGGCCCCTCGCGGACGTAGCCGTGTTCAGCGAGCACGCCGTCGAAGGCGGCGCAGACGCGGTCGTAGTACTCGCGGACGCCGTAGCCGGCGAAGACCGGGTGCTCGTGCCAGCGAAAAGGATCGAGCAGGATCGGATCGGCCAGCCAGTCCTGCGGCAGCCAGTCCCAGGGGATGTGGTACAGCCCCTCCCTGTCCGGCCGGGGGACCGGGATCTGAAACTCGCGCAGCCAGTCGCAGGGGATCGCCTCGCGTCCGGCCTTCGCCAGGGTCGGCGCGGCGGTGGCGAGGGCGCGGCCCATCGTGGAGACATAGTAGTCCCTGACGGGCAGCGGCGCGATGCGTTCGGCGAGCAGCTCGGCCTCCCTTTGGCCAGTCGGCGTCAGGCTGTCGGTCTCATAGTCCGGGTCGCCGTGCCGGATCAGCAGCAGCTTCATGCTTCTTCCTCCTCTTCGACGACTTCGCCGCGGATCTTCACCCTCCCGCCGTCCGGGCAGGCGGCGTCGAAGGCGCGCAGCCGCGTTTCCCCGCAGTCGAGCTCCGCACCGTTTCGCAGGGCGAACACGTAAGGGTAGATATTGTGCCACAGCTCCTGGCAGAGCGGCGGACAGAGATCCTCGACGACAAAGCTCTCGCCTGCGCGGCACAGACCGCTGCGGCAGCGGCTCTCAGTGATCGTCAGCTTCACCCTCGGCATGGTAATTCCTCCCGGCTTCCGATTTGAAAACATCATATCACAGGCGGCTTTTCCCGTCAATTCACCGTCGGGAAACAGCGCGCGGCCTTTCGGGGGAATGGGGCTTCATTTGACAAACCGCCGCTTTTTGCGTATGATGGGGGTGAAAGCGAACGCCGTCCGCCCCGCCGTTTCCCGGAGGAAAGCCATGAAAGCACAAAAGCCGATCCTGTCATTCATTCTCGCCGCGCTGCTGATCCTGGGCGCGCCGGGCCTTGCGCCGCAGGCGCAGGCCGCGGGAAGCGTTGCGATCAACGAGAACAACTTCCCGGACGCCGCCTTCCGCAGCTACGTCAGCGAGAATTTCGACACCAATCAGAGCGGGATCCTCGGAAGTGAGGAACGCGCCGCGGCGACCGAGATCGACTGCGCCTACGGCGGGATCGCGTCGCTCAAGGGCGTGGAATACTTCACCTCCCTGGAGCGGCTCAACTGCTGCGGCAACGCGCTGACAGAGCTCGATCTGAGCAAAAACACCGCGCTGACCGAGCTGAGCTGCCAGGAGAATCAGCTTATGAGCCTGAAGCTCGGCCAAAACGGCAGCCTGCGGGTGATCCACTGCTATGACAACGCCCTTTTCTCGCTCGATCTGAGCGGCTGCCCGGCGCTGGAGCTGCTCTGGTGTTTCGGCAATCAGCTCTCGGAGCTGGATCTGAGCAAAAACACGGCGCTAAAGGCGCTGGACTGCTCCTGCAACCAGTTCGCCGCGCTCGATCTGAGCCATAACCCACTTCTGGAGGAATTCGCCTGCGAGGAAAACCAGATCCAGACTTTGGATCTGTCCAAAAACACCGCGCTTGTCATGCTCGACTGCTCCCGGAACTGTCTGAGCCGGCTGAAGCTGTCAAAGAACACGGCGCTGCAGAGCCTGAGCTGCGCGGACAACGCGCTGACGGTTCTCGATCTGAGCGCGCAGCCCGCGCTTGTCTTTCTCGCCTGCGACGGGAACGCGCTGAAAAGCCTCGATCTGAGCGGCCACGCGGCGTTGGAGAGCCTGAGCTGCGGCCGAAACGCGCTTCAGAGTCTGAATCTCGGCGGCTGCGGCGTGCTTTCAGGGCTTGACTGCGCCGGAAATCCGCTTGTTTTTCTCGATCTGACATCCTGTCCGACGCTCCGCGAGGTCTATCTGCAGGGCGAATCCTGGGACGATGGGGAAGGCGGGATGGGCTATTACGCCGAGAGCGGCTGGCTGTTCGTCGACGCCGGGTTGGCCGTGGCTGCCGACGGGAAGCCTGTGATCTATGCGCAGCCGCAGGACGTCCGCGCCGTGCCCGGCGCCAAGGTCGAATTCCGCGTCGGCGCTTATGCCGGGACAAACGGCAGCTATCAGTGGCAGTTCAAAAAGAACGCCTCGGACAGCTGGCACAACTGCAGCGGCGAGGAAGCCCGCGGCGCGGTCTACCGTCTGACGGCGAAGAGCTATCGCAGCGGCTATCAATACCGCTGCAGGGTTACGAACGCGGAAGGGACGGTGCGCTCCGCGGCTGCCGTGCTGACCGTGATCGCGCAGCCGCGCGTTACGGTACAGCCTGCCGACGTGAAGACCGTGACCGGCGAGACCGCCGTCTTCCGCGTCGCCGCCGAAGGAGAGGGCCTTGTTTATCAGTGGTATTATCTGAAAAGCGGCGGCAGCTCCTGGCTCCGCTGCAGCGGCTCGGGCTTCGACACGGATACTCTCCGCGTGGAGGCGAAGAGCTACCGCAGCGGCTATCGCTACCGCTGCGTGATCACGAACGAGGCCGGGAGCGCGACGAGCGAGGCGGTCATGCTGACCGTTATCCGGAAGCCCGTGATCGGCGGCCAGCCCGCCGACGTGAGCGCCGCGGCGGGGGAGACCGTCAGCTTCAGCGTAAAAGTCACGGGGCTCGACCTGAGCTATCAGTGGTATTTCCAAAAACCCGGCGAGACCGCCTGGCACGCATGCAGCGAGGGCACTGCCCGGACTCTGTTCGTGGAGGCGAAGCACTACCGCAGCGGCTACCGCTATCGCTGCCGCGTCTCAAACGCCGCAGGCGCTGTGACCAGCGAGGCCGCGGTCCTGACCGTCCGATAGGTTGATCCAAAGCAAAAACGCCCCCCGCTTTCGGCCCGGGAGCCGGTCTCTCCGGGGTGGAAGCGGGGGAGTTGTTGCAAAATGACGTCTTTTTCTTGACATTTTGCTTGCGTTCGCTATAATAGTAGGGTAAATGTGGTTTTATGCCCCTCATTTCCGCGTGTTTTTGTATATCCGTCATAAAAGGATGGTATCGAATGATACAGAGAAAACGATGGATCTCCCTGCTGCTCTGTCTGCTGATGACGCTCAGCTTTCTGCCGCTGAGCGCCTCGGCTGAGGACGGGGAGGATCCCGGCGTGATCGAAATAGAGCCCATCGAGGAAGAGGGCGGCTCCGAATGGGTCGGCGAGGAAGAGATCGGCGCCGAGCTGATCTCCATCATCGGCGGCGAGGAAGAGCTTACGGTCGAGACGGAGCCAAAGCCCGCCGGTTCGCACCCCTACGGCCGCCTGGTTCTGAACGTCGACTGGTCGCTGATCGAGCAGGTCGAGCACCAGCACGGCGGGCAGGCCTGCGCCTGCTTCTCCCTGGCCTACTGCCGCACGATTCTTGACGGCGTGCCCCATCAGTTCAGCGAGTACAACAGCGGCACCTCCGAGTATGACGCCTGGTGTCAGTGGAGCTGGGGCAACTACGTCAGCATGAATTTCCTGGACACCAACGACGCCTACGAGTATATCTACAAGGAGCTCTGCGCCGGCAATCCGGTCGTCGCCCTTGTCTGGGGCCCGCGGACCTATCACCACTATGTGGCGATCGTCGGCTTTGAATACGTCGTTTCCGGACAGAATCTGAGCGCCTACAATTTCCTCTGCATTGACCCCTGCGCGACCTCGTACCTCCTGGAGAATATGGGCGAGATCGGCTACGACCTCAAGCCGCTGAGCGACGAGACCTATCAGGTCGTCTGCGACGGCACCGCTGCCACCGCCTCCTTCGAGGCGAGCGTCTCCTCCTATCTCAGCCGCTGCAGCTTCTATCCCAGCTACCGCAGCCTCAAGGCCACCGGGACCGTCTCGGTCCGCAGTCTGCCCTGTTCGAATACGGTCGACGCGAGCTCCGAGCTCAAGGTCAAGCTTTCCGCCGGTCAGCGCTTCACCGCCGTCTCTCTGGTGAAAAACGCCTCCGGCGCCTACTGGTACAAGGGCAAGACCGATTCCGGTGTGGAGGGCTATGTCTGCGCAGGCTACTTCGGCGCGGGGACCCCGCTGCTCGGCGACGTCACGGTCTCGGAGCTGGAACTGCCCTACCAGCAGGATCCCGGCTATCCCTTCTATATCCGCGGCAAGGTGGTTGCCGGCGTCAACACCATCAGCTCGGTGACCGCCGCGGTCTATGTCGGCGCGGATACGGAAGCAAACCCGAAAATGTCCGGCACCGCCGATGTTGGGAGGAAGGTCTATTCCCTCTATCAGAGCGGTGTGTCCGACGCGCTCCAATTCCAGAACCTCGGCACCGGCGCCTACACCTATGTCGTCACCGCACTCTGCCGCAGCTACTACAGCACGGACGGGAAGACGCTCAAATGGTCTGAGCCCGAGGTCACGCTGGTGTCGCAGGGCTTCACCGTCGGCACGGTGAACAGCTTCTCCGTCACCTATGACGCCAACGGCGGCAGCGGCGCGCCCGCCGCGCAGACCAAGACGCGCGGAACGGCACTGACGCTGAGCTCGCAGAAGCCGGTGCGCAGCGGCTACAGCTTCCTCGGCTGGGCGACGAAGCGCGGCGCGAGCGTCGCCTCCTACCAGCCCGGCGGCCAGTATACCGTGGAAGCGCCCGCGGTGCTCTACGCGGTATGGAAGCTCGCGGTCGATAAGCCGTCGGTCAGCACCCAGCCGAAGAGCGCGGAGGTGATCGTCGGCAGGACGGCCAGATTCACGGTCAAGGCTTCCGATGTGCAGAGCTACCAGTGGTACTACCGCAAGAGCAGCACAGACAGCTGGAAAAAGTGCAGCGGCTCCGACGCCGTCGAGGCGACGCTTCACGTGGAAGCGCTGGCCTACCGCAGCGGTTATCAGTACCGCTGCCGCCTGAGCAACATCGCCGGCACGACCTTCTCCTCCGCCGCGAAGCTGACCGTCATCACGAAGCCAAGCGTGACGACCCAGCCGCAGAGCGTGACGGCCAAGGCCGGGACGACCGTGAAGCTGACGGTCAAGGCTTCCGGCGCAGAGAGCTACCAGTGGTACTTCCGCAAGAGCACAGAGGACAGCTGGAGAAAATGCACGCTGCCCGGCAGCACCTCGGCCACGCTGAAGGTGGACGCCTATTCTTATCGAAACGGCTACCGCTATTGCTGCCGCGTCACCAACGCCGCGGGCTCGGTCTATACCAAAGCGGCTGTGCTCACCGTGACGAAATAAACCGAACAGAGAAACGAAAGCACGGCGCTCCGCGCCGTGCTTTTGCGTTTTGCGTTTTTTCATGCCGGTACTGGTATTTTCAGGCTCTCTGTGCTACAATCGAAGCGAAAAAGCCGAAAGGAGATCTCTTTTCATGAGCGATTTTGAAAACCCCGTGATCCGCGCGCGCGTGGCCGCGCTGCGGGAGAAGATGCGCGAAAACGGCGTTGACGCCTATCTCGTGCTGACCGACGATTTCCACGCCTCGGAATATGTGGACAGCTATTTCAAGTGCCGCAAGTGGCTCTCGGGCTTTCGCGGCAGTGCCGGCACCCTCGTCGTCACGCAGGACGAGGCCGGGCTCTGGACGGACGGGCGCTATTTCCTTGCCGCCGCCGAGCAGCTCCGCGGCACCGGGATCGAGCTGCGCAAGATGGGCGAGCCCGGCGTGCCGACGATCCCGGAATACCTCAAACAGACGCTGAAAGACGGTCAGTGCCTCGGCTACGACGGCCGCACCGTCACCGACGGCTATGCCCGCATGCTGAAGAGCGCGCTTTCGGGCAAGGAGATCCGCTTTGCCGAGACCCTCGACCTCGTGGGCGAGCTCTGGACGGATCGCCCGCCCTTCCCGGCGCACCCGATCTGGGAGCTGGACGAGCGTTATGCCGGACAGAGCCGCGCAGACAAGTTTTCCTTGCTGCGCGGGAAGATGGCCGAGCTCGGAGCAGATTGGCATCTGCTGGCCTCGCTGGATGATATTGCCTGGCTTTATAACCTGCGCGGCTGCGACGTGGCCTACAGCCCTGTCTTTTATTCCTACACGCTTCTGAGCGCCGACCACGCGATCCTCTACGCCGCGCCCGAGGCGATTCCGGACGGGCTGCAAGGGAGGCTCGCGGCCGACGGCGTGACCGTGAGGCCCTATCTGCAGGTCTATGAGGACCTGCGCGCGCTGCCTGCCGGGCAGTCTCTGCTGCTCAGCCGCGCACGCACCAACGTCGCGCTGATCGGCGCGGTGGCCGAGGGCGTGAAGCTGATCGACCGCCCCAACCCCAGCACCCTCGCCAAGGCGAAGAAGAACCCCGTCGAGATGGAAAACGTGCGCCAGGCGCATGTGCAGGACGGCGTGGCCGTGACGAGGATGATCCGCTGGCTGCGTGAGGAGGAGAAGAGCGGCGCGATCGCGCGCGGCGAGATCACCGAGCTCGACGTCAGCGACAAGCTGCTGGGCTTCCGCCGTGAGCGCCCCGATTTCGTCGACCAGAGCTTTTCGCCGATCGTTGCCGCCGGCGAGCACGGCGCGATCGTCCACTACGAGGCCACCGAGGAGTCGAACATCCCGGTGCGCGATAACAGCTTCCTGCTGGTCGATACCGGCGGGCACTACCTCCAGGGCAGCACCGACATCACCCGCACCGTGGCGATCGGAGAACTGACCGAGGAGCAGAAGCGGCACTACACCGCCGTGCTCCGCGGCCATCTGGATGTGGCGGCCGCCTGCTTCAAGCAGGGCTGTACCGGCGTCAACCTCGATATCCTGGCCCGCATGCCGCTCTGGGAGCTGGGCCTTGACTACAACCACGGCACCGGCCACGGCGTTGGCTATCTGCTGAACGTGCACGAGGGCCCGCAGGGCCTGCGCCTGCGTGACCAGAACAGCGGCGCGCCCTTCGAGGAGGGCATGCTGACCTCAGACGAGCCCGGCCTGTACTTTGCCGGGCAGTACGGCATCCGCATCGAGAACCTGATGCTCTGCGTCAGGGGGCAGCAGACGGAGATGGGGCAGTTCATGGGCTTCGAACCGGTCACGATGGTGCCTTACGAGCGCCGCGCGATCCTGCCTGAGATGCTGAGCGAGCGCGAGCTTGCGCAGCTCAACGGGTACCACGCGAAGGTCTGCCGCCTGCTCTCTCCCTGGCTGGACGAGGACGAGCGCGCCTGGCTCGCGGAAGAGACCGCGCCGCTGGAGAAATAAGCGATGGTCGACGTGTACGGGACCCTCGGCCCGGCCTGCGCCTCGGCGGATACGCTGGAGGCCATGCTGCGGCAGGGGATGACGGGCGTGCGGCTGAATCTCTCGCACGTCACGCTGCCGGAGGCCGCGCCCATGGTCGAGGCGCTGCGCGAGGCCGGCCGCCGCTGCGGCATGTCGCCGAAGCTGCTGATCGACATGCAGGGCCCGGAGATGCGCGTCAAGGCGCTGCCCGCGCCGCTCGCGCTGCGCGAGGGCGAGACCGTGCCCCTCGATTTCCTCGCGCCGGAGATACGAAGCGAGATCGCACCCGGACAGGAGATCCTGCTCGACGACGGAAAGCTGCTGCTTTGCGCGCATAACGCCGACAGCGCCCTCGTCCTGCGCGGCGGGACGCTTTCGTCGCGCAAAAGCGTCGCGCTGCCGGGCGTCGAACTGCGCCTGCCGCCGCTGACGGAGGCCGACCGGCAAAACCTCACCCTCGCGCACGACTTCGGCGTGACCGGGGTCATGCAGCCCTTCGTGCGCTGCCGCGCCGACCTGGAGGCCCTGCGCGCCGCGCTGGACGGGGCCGGGGGAGAGGGGATCCGCATCTTCGCCAAGATCGAGAACCGCGAGGGCGTCGCCCGGCTGGACGAGCTGCTGCCCGCCGCCGACGAGATCGTCATCGCGCGCGGCGACCTCGGCAACAGCGGCCCCCTGTGGGAGCTGCCGGTTCTCCAGAAACGTATTGCTGCGGCTTGCCGCAGCGCACAAAAACCCTTCATGGTCGTCACGCAGATGCTCGCCTCGATGGAGCGCAGCCCGGTGCCGACCCGCGCCGAAGTCAGCGACATCTTCAACGCCGTGCTCGACGGCGCGGCCTCGGTCATGCTCACCGGCGAGACCGCCGTCGGCGCCCACCCGGTTGAGGCGATCCGCTATATGGCGCAGACCGTCCGCGAGGCAGAAAATTATGTGAATGATAATATGTAAATAATATTATGTTTATTATATTACGTCAATTATATTATGTAAACAATAATGAACAGGACAAAGCCCGGCTTACTGAGCCGGGCTTGATGCTTTGCATGTTGCGGAAAGCCTCAGGTGTTCTTTTTATACAGCACCCAGAGTCCCTTGAGCAGGAGCATATCGTCGCAGATGATTTCCCGCCTGCAGTAGGGGACGATGCTGGACGCGATTCCGCCGGTGGCGACGACGGTGCAGCGCTGTCCGTATTCTGCCTCCATGCGCTCGACCATGCCGTCGATCGTGGCGGCGGTGCCGAACACCGCGCCGGAGCGCATGCAGTCGACCGTGTTGGTGGCGACGCACTTTTTCGGCGGGGTGATGGAGATATCCGGCAGTAGGCTTGTACCTGCGGCGAGGGCCGAGTAGCTCAGCTTGACGCCGGGCAGGATCGCGCCGCCGCGGAAGCATTTGTTTTCGTCGATCAGTGTGATCGTCGTGGCGGTGCCGAGGTCGAGGACGATCAGCGGCGCGCCGTATTCCGCGATGGCCGCGACGCCGCCGACGACGAGGTCGCAGCCCAGGGTGCCCGGATCGTCGATGCGCACGTTCATCCCGGTCTTCATCCCGGGGCCGACCAGCAGGCATTTGACCCCGGTCAGCCATTCGACGGCCTGCTTGAGCGGCTCGGTCACAGGCGGTACGACGGAGGAGAGGATCGCGCCCTCGAAGCCGTGGCTGTCGATGCCGAAGAAGTCGAAAAGCTGGCGCAGCTTGATGCCGAACTCCGCCGCGGTGCCGACCTCGGTGCGCACGCGCACCGTGTTGCTGACGCTGCCTTCATCCAGGCAGCCGATCACGATATTGGTGTTGCCGACGTCGATTCCGAGGATCATGGGCTTACTCCTTTCTTCCCATCCTGTAGCGGAGGAAGGTCGTGATGCCGGAGGCCAGCGCGACGTTGACGATCAGCTCGATGACGAAGTTGATCCCCGCCAGCGCCATGATGGTGTAGACCAGGATGCTCTGTCCCTTCTCCTGCGCGCCGGGAGCCAGGATGTCGCCGAAGCACAGCACCATGCCGATGACAAAGATCGCGGTGTTGACCACGGGGCAGACGATGCTCGCGCCGAGAGAGCCGGCGTGGATGCTTTTCTTTGAAAGCTGCCGGAAAACCAGCGCGGAGAGGAAGCCGGCGCAGAGGCCGCGCAGCAGGATGATGCCGATGCAGGCGACGGGGCGCATCTGGATCAGGGCCATCGTGCCGCCGCCGTCCCAGCCGAGGATCCCGATCAGCAGGATGACCAGACCGAAGACGCCGCCGAGCAGCGTTCCCGCGCCGAGGCCGTAGAGCGCGCCGCCGATGATGACGGGCGTCAGAGCCAGCGTGATGTTGTACGGGCCGAACTTGATGAAGGTGCTGAACACCTGCAGCGCGATGATCAGCGCGATCAGGATCGACAGAACGGCCATCTTCTGCACGTCCGTGCGGCGATTTGCGTTTTCCATATTCAATTCCTTTCTGCTGTCGCCCGGGTCAGGCCCGGTGCGGCGCAAGGCTATGATAGACGTTTTCCCCGCGTTTGTCAAGAAATCACGGCAAGAAAAAGACTTGAAAGCAGGGGCGCGCCTGTGGTAGGATAAAGAAAAAAGAAAAGGAGAGATCATTATGGCCTGGACCTGCATCGTCGAAGGAAAAGAGCTTCCGGACGTCCGCGCGGACCGGAAGGAAGCCGAGAGCATTGAAAAATACAAGGTGTCGAAGAACGCCGTCTATTTCGAGGGGCAGTATCTGCCTCTGTCGGCGATCACGGCGCTGCGCACGCAGCCTTCGCTGTATTATCCGCAGTGCTGCTGCGGCCGCGGCGTGCCGGTCGTCAAGCTGCGTCTGGATTACGGCGCGGAAAAGCCCCTGATCCTGATGGTGGAGCGCGCGAAGAGCGCGGAGCGCCTCAGGGAAACGATCTGCGCGGGCAATCCGGCGATCACCGTCGAGGAGTATGCCGAGCCGAAGGCCGATCAGCCGGATGAGCCGGGCGGCCTCGTATAAGACATCACAGCGGACGCCGTCTCCGGGAGGACACGGCGTCCGCTCTTCTTGGAAAGGACTTCAACTTGACAAGTCCGCCGTTTCGGATATAATGTCAAGAAGAAAAGCCTTGAATCGAAAAGGAAGGACATCCTGATGAAAATAAAGAATATCCTGGCTCTGCTTCTCGGCGTTCTGATGCTGATCACGCTGCTGCCGCTCTCCGCGGCGGCGGAGGAGATCGAGATCATTTCGATCGAGGAGCTGGAGACTGCGGAGGAAGAGCAGATCCCTGCCGCCACCGTCCATGAGCCCGCAGCTTCGGTCGTAAGCAGGACGATCAGCGATACATACGTCAACCCGCTGTATGCTGACCTGGCGGAGGCCCTGGCTGTCGAGACCATGGCGGTGCGGAATGAGGAAGACCCGCCGATCGTGATCTATGAGGAGTGCGAGGGCATGGACGGCCTGGCCGCCATCCTCCGGCGGGAGATGGTCCTGCGCAGCGACACGGTCTACTTTCTGATGCATGCGGAAGAGGCGCTCGACGTGACGGTCAAGGACCTGGCTACTGCCGCCTGCGCGCACACCGGCGCGCCGAAGCAGGGCGACTACCTCCTGATCCACTTCGTCTCCGGCAATCTCAGCTGCGCCGAGATCCCCACGAGCACGGGCTATGACTACGAGGGTCAAATCCAGCTTCGCTATCTGACGACGGAGGATGAGGAGTCCGCGGTCGACACGGCGGTCGCCTCTCTGCTCAGCGGGCTGAGTCTAAGCGGCCTGAGCGAGCAGGAAAAGGTCCTGCGCGTGTACGACTATGTCTGCGGCCACACTGCCCTTGACAGCTCCGGCGACGATGAGACGAACACCGCCTACAGCGCGCTGATCGGCGGCTCGGGCAGCGCCCGGGGCTTCTCCGTTCTGATGTACCGCCTGCTGCTGGAGGCGGGCGTCGACTGCCGGGTGATCCTCGGCCGCGCGAACGCGCAGGATCACGCCTGGAACATCGCGCGCATCGGCGAGCTCTACTACAATGCCGACGCCGCCCTCGACGCCGGCGGCACGAGCCGCGCCTGGCTGCTGAAGGGGAGCGAGTCCTTCACCGGCCATACCCGCAACAGGGAGTATTCGCTGCTCTCCTTTACCCGTCAGTATCCGATGGGCACGGAGGACATCGACCTCGACGCGCTGCTGAACAAGCCCGAGATCAGCAAGAATCCGAAGAGCGTGACGGCCTATGTGGGCGACACGGCCGAATTTGCGGTGAAGGCCAGCGGCTCCGGCCTGAGCTATCAGTGGTATTTCCGCAAGAGCAGCTCGGGCAGCTGGAGCAAGTGCAGCGGCAGCAGCGCGCAGAGCGATACCATCAGCATCGAGGCAAAAAGCTACCGCGACGGCTACCAGTACCGCTGCCAGGTGAAGAATGCAGCCGGCAGCGTCTATTCCAATACGGCAAAGCTGACGGTCAAGGAGCAGACCAAGCCCGAGATCGAAACGCAGCCCCTGGATCAGAGCGTGTCGACAGGCGAGACGGCGATCTTCTCCGTTCAGGCAGTCGGCGGCGGCCTGAGCTATCAGTGGTACTTCCGCAAGACCGCCGACGGGAGCTGGAGCAAGTGCAGCGGCGATGAAGCCGCGACGGCTTCCTTCTCCGTCGAGGCCAAGGCCTACCGCAGCGGCTACCAGTACCGCTGCCTGGTCAAGAACAGCCTCGGCAGCACCTATTCCGAGGCGGCGAGTCTTCTGCTCCTGCCCACGATCACGGCGCAGCCGCAGGATGCGAGCGCCGCGCCCGGCGAGACGGTGAGCTTCACTGTAAAGGCGAGCGGCGATGGCCTGAGCTATCAGTGGTACTTCTGCAAGCCCGGCACGGACAGCTGGAGCAAGTGCAGCGGCGACAGCGCCGTGACGGCCAGCCTCTCCGTCGAGGTCAAGAGCTACCGCGACGGCTACCGCTATCGCTGCGCGGTCAGCAACGCCGCGGGCAGCGTCAACTCCGAAGCCGCCGTTCTGAGCGTGGCGTCTGCGCCCACCATCACCGGACAGCCCGCTGCCGCGTCTGCCGCCATCGGCGAGACGGCGGTGTTCACCGTGCAGGCGAGCGGCGAGGGCCTGAGCTATCAGTGGCAGTTCCGCAAGAACGACACGGACAGCTGGACCAAATGCAGCGGCGACAGCGCCGTGACGGCCAGCCTTTCCGTCGAGGTCAAGAGCTACCGCAACGGCTATCAGTACCGCTGCAAGGTCAGCAACAGCGTCGGAAGCGTGACTACCGAAGCGGCTGTGCTGAAAGCGCTCCCGGTCGTTACCGGGCAGCCGCAGGACGTGACGGCGGCGCTCGGCGAGACCGCGGTCTTTACCGTGACTGTCGGCGGCGTCTCTCCGAGCTATCAGTGGCAGTTCCGCAAGAGCGAGACGGACAGTTGGACCAACTGCAGCGGCGACAGCGCGGTGACGGCCAGCCTCTCCGTCGAGGCCAAGAGCTACCGCAGCGGCTATCAGTACCGCTGCAAGATCACGGACATCAACGGCAGCGTCATTTCCGCAGCGGCCACGCTGACGGTCAACTGAAAACCAGCCCCCCGGAGGATAAGATCCTCCGGGGGGCTTTTTGCGCGCAATCCGGCCCCGGCGCGATTGACGCAGGAGGATTCTTGTGATATAGTAAAACTATCTTTTAAAGGAAAGAGGTTTGATATATGTCTATCCTTGATCTGAGCAAATACGGCATCACCGGCGCGACCGAGATCATCCGCAATCCCGGCTACGAGCAGCTTTTCCGGGACGAGATGGATCCGTCCCTCGAGGGCTTCGACAAGGGCGTGATCACCGAGCTTGACGCCGTCAACGTCATGACCGGCGTGTACACCGGCCGTTCCCCCAAGGACAAATACATCGTCATGGACGATACCTCCCGCGACACCGTGTGGTGGACCAGCGAGGGATATAAAAACGACAACCACCCGATGACGCAGGAGACCTGGGATATCGTCAGGAAGCTGGCGCAGGACGAGCTGTGCAACAAGAAGCTCTACGTGGTCGACGCCTTCTGCGGCGCGAACAGGGACACCCGCATGGCCATCCGCTTTATCATGGAGGTCGCCTGGCAGGCCCACTTCGTGCGCAACATGTTCATCAAGCCCACCGAGGAGGAGCTCGAGAACTTCGAGCCCGACTTTGTGGTCTACACCGCCAGCAAGGCCCGCTGCACGAACTACAGGGAGCTCGGCCTCAACTCCGAGACCGTTGTGGCCTTCAACGTCACCAGCCGCGAGCAGGTCATCATCAACACCTGGTACGGCGGCGAGATGAAGAAGGGCATGTTCTCGATGATGAACTACTACCTGCCGCTCAAGGGCATCGCCGCGATGCACTGCTCGGCCAATACCGACATGAACGGCGAGAACACCGCGATCTTCTTCGGCCTCTCCGGCACCGGCAAGACCACCCTGTCCACCGACCCGAAGCGCCTGCTGATCGGCGACGACGAGCACGGCTGGGACGACAACGGCGTGTTCACCTTCGAGGGCGGCTGCTATGCCAAGGTCATCAACCTCGACCAGGATTCCGAGCCCGATATCTACAACGCCATCAAGCGCGACGCGCTGCTGGAGAACGTGACCGTCG
>JAFZQE010000049.1 GCA_017552325.1 Oscillospiraceae bacterium | reverse complement strand
TGGCCGCCGCCATGTGGTGGGTGGGGCCGGCCTCGCTCCAGCGGTTGCAGAAGTCCCGCGCGCCGCAGGTGAAGCGGGTGCGCATGTTGGTGTCGCCGAAAGTGAAGATGGGGCCGGGCTCGTTCACGCCCTCTGCCGCGACAAACTTGAAGTGCCCGTCACGGTCCTGCGTAATGCCCAGGTAGGTCACGGGGCCCTCCGCGGGGTAGAACTGCGTCAGATAGCCGCCGCCGGTCTTGCCGTGGAAGACGGGGACGATCTTCATCGTCGGCTTCTTCGCCTTGGAGATGTCCGCGTCGCCGGAGCCGCTGTGGCCGATGATGCAGATGTCCTCGTTAAAGTCGATGGAGTACATCTCGGAGAGCTGCCCCATGCCGGAGATGGTCTTGAGGATCGACATCGCCATCGCGACCTTGATGTCGCCCTCGACGGCGCAGGCGGTGCCCTGCTTGATCAGCATGGAGAAGGCAGGGATCAGCATGGAGTCGAGCTTGCCCGCCACGCCCTGCGCGAAGCCGTCGTAGTGGCTCGCGACAAAGCCGAGCTGCTCGTCCCTGACCCAGCGCTCGAAGGCCACAACGTACCTGGCCATATCCCAGACCTTTTCGACCGTGCCGCCGCCCTCAATGTCGAAGGTGTCGAGGATGTCCTGCGCCTTGGCGCGGATCGTGTCCTCGTCGGTGATATCGTCGGCGATGGCCCACATCTTTTCCCAGTCGAACTGCTTGGTGTAGAGGAACATCCGGTGGTAGAGATTGGTCTCGTCGATGTAGAGGTCCATCATGCCGGGATAGGGGCGGCCGATCTGCGCGAGGTTCGTGTCGCGGAAGCGGCGGCGCACCTGCGCGGCGCGGCACCAGTCGGCGATCTCGCGGTCCGCCTCCGGATCGCCGCCCTCGACGACGCCGGTGATGACCGCGTGGCGCTTGCCCGCGCGCTCGAGGTCTGCCACCATCTCGCCCATGGCGCCGCAGGCGTAGAGCTCGCCCAGCCAGGTGGCCGTGTCGGTGTTGGCGTAGTCCGGGGCCAGCTTCTTCTGGAGATTGACCAGCACCACCGGCACGTCCAGATCGCGCACGGCGGGCAGCATGTTGTAGCTCGTCGCGTAGGTCAGCAGCTGGAGAATCACAAGGTCGACATCCGCAGCACGGAAACTGTCGCCCGCCGCCGCCGCCTTTTCCTTCGTGGTGACGATGCCGCCGTCGATGAGCTCGACGGAATCGGGGATGCGCTTTTTGAAGTCCGCGTACTGGGCCTCGAACTCGGGAACGAGACTCGGAAACTGGGGCAGATACGCGCCCAGCGCGATGGAGAAAACGCCGATGCGTGCTTTGGTGTTGACTAACATGGTGAGACCTCCCTGTTGGTTTGTTATCGTAGGGGCGGCTACCAGCCGCCAATGTTCATTATTCGAAATCTGCGGGCGGCAGATTGCCGCCCCTACGCTGTCATCCTGAGCGGAGCGCAGCGTAGTCGAAGGATCTTAAGATTCTTCGCTGCGCTCAGAATGACATTGGATTTGAATTTTCAGATTTCCGATCGCCGTAGCCTCAATGGGCAGGGCGATCACTTTTTTGCCTGTGGCTTCTTCGGTGAGGCGGTTGAGAAAGGCGTTCTTAGCGCCGCCGCCCACGATGCAGATGCTGTCATAGTGCCTGCCGGTGTTGCGCTCCAACTCGTTCAAGGCGTCCCGGTAGCTCAGCGCGAGGCTGCGGTAGGCGCAGCGGAAGTAGTCGCCCACGCTCTGGGGCTGCATCGCGAGCGCCGCGTCAAAGGCCGCCTTCATGCTCTCGGGGGCGAGGAAGATCTGCGCGTTGGCGTCCACGGTCTCCTCGAAGCGGCTTTTCTCCGCTTCGGCGACGATCTCGCCGAAGGGCTTGCCCGGGCAGAGCTCGTCGCGCAGGCGGTTGACGAGCCACATGCCCATGATGTTTTTCTGATAGCGGTTGTAGTCCACGCCGCCCTCGTTCGACCAGTTGGCGAGCTCCGACGCCGCGTTGGTGATGGGTTTTTTGGTCTTGACGCCCAGCAGCGACCAGGTGCCGGAGGAGATGTAGGGCGCGTCGCCCTCCATCGGGATGCCCTCGACCGCGCTGCCGGTGTCATGCGTGGCGCAGAGGACGACCTTGATCCCCTCGTACTCGCCGATGACCGTTCCGGGCTGCTGCAATTTGCAGAACAGCTGCTTCGGGAGGCCCAGCGCTTCGATGATAACGGGGTCGAACTCCCCTGTCTCGGCACTGACCATGCCGCCGGTGGTGGCGTTGGTGTACTCGTGGGACTTGACGCCGCAAAGCTTGTACATCAGATACTCCGGGATCATCAGAAAGTCCGTCACGCCCTCGAGCCGCCCTGCGAGCTTGTCCTCATAGAGCTGATAGATCGTGTTGAAGGGCTGGAACTGGATGCCCGTGCGGCGATAGAGCTCGGAAAAAGCCATCTTCTCATGCACCGCAGGGATAACGGCCTCGGTGCGGCCGTCCCGATAGGCGAAGCAGGGGTAGACCGCTTCGTCACCCTTCATCAAAACGTAATCCACGCCCCAGGTGTCGACGGACAGGCTTTCGATCTCCGGGTATTTTTCTCTCGCGATCGCAATGCCGGCCTTGACATGGCCCAGCAGCGCGTCGATGTCCCAGGTCAGATGTCCGTTCAGCTCGGTCACGCCGTTGGGAAAGCGGTAGAGCTCTTCGGTCCTGAGCTCGCCGCCCTCCGACCAGCCGACGATGTGCCGTCCGCTGGACGCGCCGATGTCGATGGCAAGAAATCTGCGCATAGGGAAATCCCCCTTTATCCTGATGAATCTATCATACAGAACGAAGGGGGATTATTCCATGTCGGGACTTGTGCAAAAAAGTGTCCTTATTTGCATTCCTGCCCGTCGCGGTATTTCTTCGGCGACTGCCCGAAACGGGCGGCAAAGAGGCGGTGGAAATAGCTGACGTTCTCATAGCCCACGACGCGGGCGATCTCGTCCACGCGCCGGTCGGTGTTGCGCAGCAGCCAGGCCGCCTGGCTCAGCCGCTTTTCCTGCAGCAGCTCGGTGTAGTTCTTCCCGGTGCTCTGCCGGATCAGCCGGGAGAGATAGGGGAGATCGTAGTGCAGCTTCGCGGAGATTTCTGTGAGGCTGCCGTCGGCATAATGCTCCTCGATCGCGCGCAGCACGGAGAGCACGGCGTTCTGCTCCGCCGTCTCGAAGCGCAGAGCGTCGGTGTGATTGAGAAGCTGCGCGAAGAGAAGGCCCATCGTGCTCTGCAGGATGCCGCGGCGGTTGGGGATCGCCTCGGTCAGCGTGTAGAGCAGGTTCTCGATCAGGTTCTGGATCGGCAGGATCTCCGCGACGTGAAAGAGAAGATACCCATTCTCGCTCTGCCCCATCAGACAGCTGACGAGAAAGCGGCGCAGGGGCGTCTCCTCCTCGCCGAGATAGGACAGCGTGCCGGAGAAAAAGGCCGGGCGCACGATGAAGTTCACGGCCACGTCCCCCTCGCCCGCGGGGGCGATCGACTGCCGCGCGTGCTGGCCGAGCATCAGCAGCTCCCCTTCGTTCAGCACAAGCTCCGCGCCGTTGATGCGGTGGGTCGTTTTCCCCCGGCACATGTAGACCATTTCCACATAGTCGTGGCTGTGCTCCGGGAAGGCGATGAATCGCGTGTGCGGCCGGATCGTGATGGTCTTGCCCGGCTCGAGCAGCTTGTCGCCGGAGATGACGTCCCGGCTGCCGTCCATATAGATGCTGCGGTCGATCGTCCTCTCGCCGCGAAGGATTCTCTGCTCTTCGGCCGTGATCGCCGAGAGCTTTTCCAGCAGCGCCGCATTCATGAGTTTCACCTCCAGGGTAAACGACTGATCGTCGTTTACAAGAAAAAAGGAACATGATTTGTGTAAATCATACTCCTTTTTTCTGCCGTATTCAAGACTTGCGGGTCTTATTCCTCCGTGAACACGTATTCCCCCGCGGAGACGGTTTCGCGCGTGCCGCCGGGCAGGGCGATCTCGGCCGTGCAGTTGGCCGGGATGCGGATCGAATACACGGTTTTTCCGCCCTCGCGCTTCCAGCTGCTCTTGATCTCGCCGTAGACGCTGTTGTAGCTCGCCTCGGCGTGGGTGAACTGCCCGCCGGGCAGCGGCGCGACGGTGAAGCGGTTCTCGCCCGTCACGCGGATGCCGCACATGGACTTGAACAGCCACTCGCAGACCGCGCCCTTGGAGTAGTGGTTGAGCGAGCCGATGCCGCCCTGGTTGGAGTTCGGGCCCTCCCAGGCCTCCCAGATCGTGGTGGCCCCGGCCTTCGGCATGGACAGCCAGCCGGGCAGCTCCTCGTTTTCCAGCAGCCGGTAGGCCGCCTCCACGTCGATCTCCTCCAGCACGCCGAGAATCAGCGGCGTGGAGAGGAAGCCGGTGCCCAGCCGCCAGCCGTAGTGCTCCAGCGCTTCCAGCAGGCGCTTTTTGGCATATTCCGTCTGTTCTTCGTTCAGCAGGCCCAGGGCCAGCGGCCGGACGAGCTGCGCCTGCCGGTCGGTATCGAGGCCGTATTTGCCGCCGGATACCAGCTCCTGATAGGCCCTGCGGCAGCCCTCGCTGTATGCTTTGAACTCTTCCGCGTCCTTCTCGTGCCCCAGCTTTTCCGCGATCTCCGCCATGACCGAGAGGACATAAGCGGTATAGGCCGTGGAGACCTCCGGATGCGGCGCGGCGAAATCGGTCCACTTGAAGGCGCAGACCTCGGCGGGCTCCGCCCATTCGCCGTAGCTCTGCCCGGCGTTGACCAGATACTTCTTCGCCTCCGGGGAGAGCTTGAAGCGCTCGCCGAAGATCGGCGCGTTTTTGCCGCAGCGCCGTTCCATGAAACGGGCGTATTTTGCCATGCCCTCGTAGTGCTCGCGCAGGATGCTCTCGTCGCCGAAAAGCTTCCGGAAGCGGTAAGGCATCAGGACGCCCACGTCCGACCAGCCGACCGAGCCGTTCATGGTCCACATATAGAAGTCCGCGCCCCCGTCCGGCACGATATGCGGCAGGCGGCCGTTTTTCCGTTGCCAGTCATAGACGTCGTTCAGCCACTTCCGGGAAAAGGCCGCGAAGTCGAAGAGATAGCCCGCGGTCTCAAAGAAAATCTGTGCGTCGCCGGTCCAGCCGTGGCGCTCGCGGGTCGGGCAGTCGGTGGGGATGTCCAGATGATTACTCTTGGCCGACCAGACGGTGGCGGCGAAAAAGCGGTTGAGCAGCTCGTTGGAGCTTTCAAAGAAGCCGGTCTGTTCTAAGTCGGAGTAGACGGCAACGGATTCCACGTCTTCCGGACGCAGCTCCACGTCGCCCTCCACCTCCGCGTAGCGGAAGCCGAAGACGGCAAAGCGGGTCTTGTACTCGTTCAGGCCCTCGCGGCAGGTATAGTCGATCTGCTGCAGCGGCGTGGTCTTTTTCTTCGTCGAGAGCTGGATGTTTTTCAGCGTCAGATTGCCCTCGTCGTCCAGCATCTCGCCGAAACGCCAGAGCATCCTCTGCCCGGCGCGGGCGCTGACGCGGAAGGCCACGTAGCCCGCGATGTTCTGCCCGAAGTCCAGCAGCTTTTTCCCGTTGGGCGCTGTGGTGATGACGGGATGAAAGCGCTCGTGCTCCGTGACCGGCACGTTGTTCGACGCGCTCGGGACAATGGGATGCTTCGTCTTCTTCGCCTTGCCGGACCAGGACGGCGTGCGCCGGGCGTCGACGATCTCGCCGTCCTTGTTGTCGGCGAAGCGGATCGAGCCGTCGTTCGACCAGTCCCAGCTGCTGTCGCTGACGATGCGCTCAGCCGTGCCGTCGGCATAGCGGATCTCCAGCTGGGCCAGCAGCTTCGTCTCCGTTCCGTACTGGTTTTTGATGCCCCAGGCGCCGCAGGAGCCGCGGTACCAGCCGTCGGCCAGCTCTACCGTCAGCTCGTTTTCGCCCTCGCGCAGCAGCTCGGTCACGTCGCAGGTCTGGTACTGCACCCGCTTGCGGTAGTCGGTGTAGCCCGGGGCGAAGCAGAACTCGCCGACCTTTTTCCCGCCCAGGCTCGCCTCGTACAGGCCGCAGGCGGTGATATAGAGCCGCGCCGCGGCGACGGGTTTGTTCAGCGCGAAGGCTTTGCGGAAGCAGTCCACCGGACAGCGCTCTTTTTTGTTCGGTGTGTAATCGCCGGTGATCCATTTGGCGCGCCAGTCGGCAGGGGAGAGCAGACCCATCTCAAAAAAGGATTCGCTCCACTCGCCCGGTTCGCCGTTCTCGTCCCAGAGGCGGAGATTCCAGTCCACGCGCTCGCGGCTGTGCAGCTCCTTCGGCCAGACCGCCTGCATGGAGGCGCTCTCCACCCTGCCGCTGTCCCAGCTCTCTGTGACGATCTGGTATGCGGTCTGCGTAACGCCGCCCTCGCAGTTCCACATCAGGCGGGGCTGGCGGATATCAATGCCCAGCGGGTTTTTCAGGTATTCCGTTCTCAGTCGGATCGCTTTCATTTTGCTCCCTCCCGCCTTAATCCGCGTTCTTTGCCTCGCGGCGGGCCTGGATCTCGGCCTGCTCCTCGGGGAGCTTTTTCTCCACGTTCAGGAAGAAGAGGATAGCGATCAGCGCGATACCGGTGAAGACCTCTATTCCCACAAAGGCGAAGGAAATGACCCAGGTCACACTTTGCGGCTGCGCCAAAGCGACGGTATAAACGCCGTCCTTTGCTTCCAGCAAATCCAGAGCGACCTGCGGCGTAAGGCCGCTGCCGGTCAGCCAGGAAGAAGCCTCCGACCATGGGAGCTGCCCGGCCTTTTCCGCAACCTCCCGGAACTCGACCGGCGCAAGATAGCCGGCCTTGGCCAGCATCCAGTTGAAAACGCCCGTCATGATGCCGACCATCGCCACGGCGATGATGTTGTAGATGGACATGGCCGCGCCGTCCAGACGGATGTTGGACTTCCATTCCAGATGGTCGAGGCAGTCGGCAAAGAGCGCCATGAACACATAGGCGCAGGGCAGACCGCCGATGTTTTTGATGAACTGCCCGGTCAGCACGATCCACATCGTGTGCGGGAACAGCCAGCAGATCAGCGAGCCGACGGCGTAGAGGATGAAGCCGACCATCGTCACGTTCCGCTTGCCGAAGCGCTTGGCCAGCGGCCATACGGCGAAGATGCCGATGCCCATCGGGATGCCGCCGATCACCGAAACAAGCGTCTGGGTATGGCCGTCGTTGTAGGTGCCGAGGACATAGTTGCAGTAATAGACGAGGCCGAGGTTTTTCAGCGTCGTGCCGACGGTGTACACGAAGAAGTACACATACATCAGCACCATGTACTTGTCCGTAAACAGGAGCTTGAGCTGGGCCCCGAAGTCCAGCCCGTGATCCGCGTCCTCGCCCTTCTCCTCCGTGACGCGTTCCTTGGTGAAGAAGTATTCCAGCAGGGTCAGCGGCAGGGCGATGATGGACAGCACGCTCATCAGCGTGATCCACTTGGACTTGTCCACGCCGATGGCCGGCATGATGACCATCGGGAACACGAGCGCGACCAGAATGCCGGACATCATGATCGTGGTGATCTGGTTGAAGACCGAGAGCCCGCCGCGGGCCGTGCCGTCGCGGGTGGACAGCGGCACCATCAGGTTGTGGCTCATGTTGAAGATCGTGTAGGCGAAGGAGTAGAAGAGGTTATAGGAGATCATGACCCACAGGGCCTTGACCGTGTCGCTCGACTCGGGCACGGTGAAGAGCAGGATACCCGTGACCGGCACCAGGAAGGCCGACAGGAAGAGCCAGGGTCGGGCCTTGCCTTCTTTGGTCTTCGTGCGGTCGATGACCTGACCCATGATGATGTTGGTGATGGCGTCGATGATCTTGGAGACGATCGGGAAGACCGTCAGAAACGCGCCGCCCCACAGCGGGGTCAGATTCAGCACGTCCGTGTAGTAGACGTTCAGATAGGTCGCGAGCACCGCGTTCAGCAGCAGCGCGCCGGCAGGGCCGAGCAGATAGCCCAGCCACTTTTCCTTTTTGGTGACCTCCGGGGATCGGATCAAACTCGCGGGAAGTCTCATGTTCTTATTCCTCCTTCGGAAGTTTGGGGACCTTGATCGGCGTCAGGAAGGCTTTCGCGCCGCGGAGCATATGCCCGTTGGCAAGCTCCATAAAGCCGAGGGCAAAGTTATAGGGGAAGGATTTCCCGGCGCACATGGACATGCTGCGCAGGGAGTTGCTCTCCAGAATGCGCCGCAGGAACAGCGCGCCCTTGCGCTTGTTGTCCCTGTCGGGGCCGTCCGGCAGCTTCGCCGCCTCCTTTTCCTGCTTCGCCGCCACAGAGAGGACGGCGGCGTGCAGGATGCGGCCCATGAAGCTCTGCGTCAGGTCGGAGAAGCGGGATTCCAGCGTGATCGGGAAGCGCGGCGGCTCGGACGGGACTGTCATCTCGTCGGAATACTCTGTGCCGTCCTTCGGCTCGGGCGTGATCGTCACGGTCGCGCTCTCGCCCGGCTGCAGCCGGACCTTTTGAAAGCCCGCCAGCTCGCCGTCCAGAAACAGCATCGCCACCTCGGCGCCGAAGCGCCCGCCGGTGTTGGTGATCGTCTGGGTGTAGGCGTCGCCGTCTTTGACCCAGTCGGTTTTTTCGAACGTGGTATAGCTCAGTCCGTGCCCGAAGGGGTAGCGGACGGGGATCTTGTGTTTGTTGTAATAGCGATATCCGACCTCCGTGCCTTCGGCGTAGATCTCGTTGATCCCTTTGCCGAAGCTCGCGGCGCTTGGCACGTCCTCATAGCGCAGCGGCCAGGTCTCGGCCAGCCTGCCGGAGGGGTTCGCCTCGCCGAAGAGCAGCCGGGCGACGGCCGTGCCGCCGTTCTGTCCGGGCAGGTACATGTTGAGGATGGCATCGACCTTGTCGGCAAAGGGCAGCTCGACCGGTGAGCCGCCGAAGAGCACGACCACGACGGGCTTTCCGCTTTCGCACAGCGCGTCGATCTCCCGGAGCTGGCGGCCGGGCAGATTCATGTTCTCCCGGTCGCCGCCCTCGCTCTCGTACTCGTCGGTCAGCCCGGCAAAAACGAGGATCGTATCGCAGTCCTCCACGGGGACGGAAGCGATTCCCCGCGCCGCGAAGGCGTCCTTCGCTGTGGTGAGGAGGGCGGGATGGATCATCGAGCTTCCCGCTCCCTGATAGCGCATGTTCTCGAACAGCTCGCCCGCGATATGCAGCTTCGCGCCGGACTTCAGCGGCAGCGCGCCGTCGTTTTTCATCAGCACCGCGCAGTCCTCGGCGAGCTCGGCCGCAAGCGCGTGGTGCGCGTCAAAGTCGATCGGCGTCCCGTCCGCGGGTCGCACCCAGGCGTCCGCGAGCCGCAGGACGTTCCGCGCAGCCTTGTCCAGATCCTCCATCGGCAGCGAACCGTCCTGGATCCCGTCCAGGATCCATTTCCGGCAGATCGCAGCGTCGCCGGGCATCTCCAGATCCAGCCCCGCCTTCAGGGCGGCGACACGGTCCTTGATCGCGCCCCAGTCGGTCATCACCAGGCCGTCGAAGCCCCAGTCCTTGCGGAGCACCTCGGTCAGCAGCCACTTGTTCTCGCTGCAGAAAACGCCGTTGATCTGGTTGTAGGCGCACATAACGGTGGCGGGCTTCGCCTTCTTCACCACATACTCGAAGGGCTTGAGGTAAAGCTCCCGCATGGTCTTCTCGGAGGCGGCGGAATTGCCCATGAAGCGGTAATTCTCGCTGTTGTTGAGCGCGAAGTGCTTGAGCGAGGCGCCCACGCCCCTGGACTGCAAACCCTCGACCTCGGCCGCGCCCATGACGCCGGCGAGCAGCGGGTCTTCGCTGAAGTACTCGAAGTTTCGCCCGCAGAGCGGGTTGCGCTTGATGTTCACGCCGGGGCCGAGCAGCACGTGGACGCCGTAGTGCCGGCATTCCTCCGCGATGGCCTCGCCCATTTTCCGGGCGTTGTCCGGGTTCCAGCCCGAGGCGAGGGCGGCCGCCGTGGGAAAGGCCGTGGCCGGCTCCGAGCGGGATACGCCGTTGTCGCCGCCCTCGAGCTGCTTGCGCAGGCCGTGGGGGCCGTCCGACATGCACAGCGAGGGAACGCCCAGCCGCGGGATCGGATTGGTATACATGAAATCCGTGCCGGAGACCAGGGCCGCTTTCTCTTCCACGGTCAGCCGGCTCATCAGTTTTTCAATGTCCATCGGACGGCACCCCTTTGTTGTTTTTTCGATTCGTTTGTTTATTCGTCTACCAGAACGATGACGGCCTGCTGCAGGAAGGAGGACGGGACGGCGGAGCCGTACTCGGCGATGACCGCGTCGATGTTGCTCGCGTAGGACTCGCCGCTCTCTTCGTCGGTCAGGTCGCCGTTGGCGATGTACAGGAGCTTCTCGCCGCCCGCCGTGAGGGTCTGACCCTTCGCGGCGGTGACGGGCTCGCCGTTGAGCGTAACGTCACAGGTGTTGTTCCGGCAGCCGGAGTAAGCCACGGAACCGGGGTCGGCAAAGATCAGCTGCACGATGCAGTAGGGCACGTTGGTGCTGCCGATGACCTGGCCGACGTAGACCTTGCTGTTGGCCTCGTCCAGCGTGAGATCGGTCGTGATGGCCGCCTTGATGCTGTTGTCCTCGGCCACCTGGTAGCGCTGGGAACCGGTCAGACCGCCGATCGAAACGGTGGCCGCGCCGACGGGCTTGCTCACTCTGACGTCGATCGTCGTGTCGAAGCAGCCGTTCGTCTGGGTGGTGTTCGTGCCGCCCATGCCGCCGACGTTGACGATCAGCTCGGCGTCGGTCTCCGCTTCGCTCTTGTCCTGAATATTGACGGAGATCGCAGCCGTCGCCGTGTTGCCGTCCATAAAGGCATAGCCCTCGCCGAGCATGCCGCCGACGTAGTATTCCGCGCCGTGGGACTTCGTCAGGGTGCCGTTGAGCGTGACGCTCGCATCGACGACCGCGCAGTTTTCGATCACGGTGCTCCAGCCGCCCGCGGTGAGGGCGGAGGCGGCGGCCCAGGTGCTCTGTCGGGCGTCCATATTCGCGTCGTTGGCGGTCACGGCCACCGTGGCGCCGCTGACCGTGATATCCTTCATCGTGCTCGCGAGGTCGAAGCCGTTGACGACGGCCGCGTAGGGCGTCGCGTCGTTGTCGGAAGTCACGGTCACGGCGGCGTTTTCAAAGGTCACATTCTGAATGGTCGCCTTGGCCGTCGCGCCGAAGAAGGCAGCCTCGCTGCCGAGGGCCTCGCCGTCGTTGCGCCAGACGGGAGTCACGCCCGCGAAGGCCGAGAGATCGGCCGCGCAGCCGTCCATCGTGATCGTAAGATTCCGGATCGTGTGGCCGGCGCCGTCGAAGGTGCCGCGGAAGGCGTAGGTCCAGTAGGGGGCGTTGACCGTCTCATAGTTGGAGAAGTAGATGCCGACGGGTTGCCAGTTCTCGCCGACCAGGTCGATATCCTCAGCCAGCACATACCAGCCGCAGAGGTCCTCCGCCATGCCCTTGAGTTCCTCGGCATTGTGGATTTCGGTCGGCTCGACCCAGCGGGCATACAGGAGCAGCATCGTGCCGCTCAGGCTCTCGAGATCGGTGATGGTCGTGCCCGCGCCGCCGTAGAGACTGCTGGCGCCGGTGGGGACTTCATAGGGGGACACGCCGAGGATCAGATCCTCCTTCGTCACGACGGGCTGCGTCTGCCAACCGGCGAAGAGGTAGCCTTCCTTGGTGGGGATGGCCGTCTCGGGCACGGCAGAGGCGTCCGTGGTCTCGATCACGTCGTACACTGTGCCCTCCGCGTCGGTGAAGACCACCATGTAGGTGACGGCCTCGGGCTGGGCGGGTTCTTCCGCCGCGGCCCCGGCGATGGTCGGATGGCACACGGTGCCGGTGTTGGGCTCGGTGACCTCACAGGTCCACGAGCCGTCGGCCAGAATCACGGGGATCTCTGCGCCGCTGACGGATTTGAGGACAAGCTCCGTGTCGGACACGCGCTCCCAGGAGCCGCTGTCCATCTCGATGCCGTCGTTCCCGCCGCCGAAGTCATAGGCCACGGAGAAGGTGCTGTCGGAATTGATATACACATGGCAGCCCAGCCAGAAGTCGGCCAGGTCGTAAAGCTCCATGCCGGCCTCGGGGCTGACGCTTTCGGCGGCCGCTGGGGGGGCGCCCACTTCGACGGAGGGATGGCAGACGGTGGAGGTGTTGGGCTCGGTGACCTCGCAGCTCCACTTGTTATCCGCGAGGATCACGGGGATCTCCGCGCCGCTGTCGGATTTGAGCACGAGCTCCGTGTCGGACACGCGCTCCCAGGAGCCGCTGTCCATCTCGATACCGTCGTTCCCTCCGCCGAAGTCATAGGCAACGGTAAACGTATTGTCAGAGTTGATATACACATGGCAGCCCAGCCAGAAGTCGGCCAGGTCGTAAAGCTCCATGCCGTTCTCGGGCGAGACCGCATCGGCGGCCGCGGGAGCGGTATTTACCTCAACAGAGGGATGGCAGACGGTGGAGGTGTTGGGCTCGGTGACCTCGCAGCTCCACTTGCCCTCGGCGAGAGTCACGGGGATCTCAGCGCCGGAGTCAGACTTCAGCGTAAGCTCGGTGTCGGAGACGCGCTCCCATTTGCCGCTGTCCTCGACGATGCCGTCGTTCCCGCCGCCGAAGTCATAGGCAACGGAGAAGGTGCTGTCAGAGTTGATATACACATGGCAGCCCAGCCAGAAGTCGGCCAGGTCGTAAAGCTCCATGCCGTCCTCGGGCGAGACCGTATCGGCGGCCGCGGGCTGCGGCTCGGCTTCGGGCTGCGGCTCGGCTTCGGCCTGCGCCTCGGCAGGCTCTACCGTGCCGGTCGGCTCGGCGGCGCTCTCTGCCTTCTTTGTCATTGCGGGCTTGATCGCGCAGAACCAGCAGAGCAGCGCGGACAGGGCGAGCACCGCGACGACCGTCAGCACGCCGAACCAGCCGAGCTTCTTCTGTTTGAAGGCGGTGTTCTTCAGGATCACCAGCAGCACGACGCTGAGGACGATGGCGTTGAGCAGCGCCACCAGACCGTACCAGTACGGGGTGTTGTCGGCCTCGACCTGCACGGCGGCTGAGTTGGCCTGCGTGTAGAGGATGTTGTGGCAGGCCGCGCGCATCGCCTGGCGGGCCGTGTTGTTCGAGCTGTCGATGCTCGCGCCCATCAGGCAAAGCATCATGTCGTTGCCCGCGCGTACCGCGAGGTTCGGATCCATCCAGGAGGTGTTCGCCATCGCGGAGTCGGTGACGACCATGCCGACGAAGCCCCACTCGCCGCGGAGCACGTCGCTCAGCAGCGCCCTGCTGCCGCCGGCCCAGGTGGTGCCGAGGTAGGAGTAGCTGGACATGATCGCGGTGGTCCTGCCCTCCTTGACCGTGATCTCAAAGGGCTTGAGATAGAGCTCGCGCATCGCCTGCTCGCTGCACCAGACGGAGAGGGACAGGCGGTTGGATTCCTGATCGTTCAGTGCGAAGTGCTTGGCGTACATATAGACGCCCTGGGAGGCCGCGCCCTTCACCTGGGCCGCGCCCAGCTTGCCGGACAGGAGGCCGTCCTCGGAATAATACTCAAAGTTGCGGCCGGAGAAGGGGGTGCGGTGGATGTTCATGCCCGGCGCGTACAGGCCGACGACGCCGTTGGCCAGCGCCTCCGCGCCGAAGACGCGGCCGAATTCCTCGACCAGCGCTTCATTCCAGGTCGAACCGATGACGACCTCGCTCGGGAAGGAGACGCCGCGCAGGGAGCTGACCAGGGAGTTGATGCCGGCAGGGCCGTCGAGGTCGGAGGTCGCGGGCTTGCCGACGGAGGCGACGGCGGGCGTGGACCAGCCGCCGTTGAGGATCATGGTCGCCATGTCCTCATCGCTGAGCTGCTGCAGCAGCAGCTCCCACTTGGGATCGTCCCAGTCAAGACCGGCCATGTCCTCCAGCGTGAGGCCGTTGTCGGCGTAGACGATAGCGGGATCGCTGTCATTGACCTCATAGGGCGCCTTCTCGGAGAAGGCCAGCACCACCGCGTCGGAGGCAGTCTTGCCGTCGACGCGCGCGGACGGGGTCGTGCCCGCCCAGTCGGAGCGGGAGACGTAGACCGTGATCTGGCCGTCCTGCACGTCGGCGAAATGCGCGACGGCGGCGGTCTGATCGGTGGAGCGCGGGTTGCCCTCGCCGAAGACGACGGTCTCCGCGACGGTGTAGGTGCGGCTGTCGATCAGCTCATGCGCATTCTTCATCAGCTTGATCTCATAGTCGCCGGCCTCGAGCACATAGCAGCCCGCGCCGAAGCTGTCGAAGGAGGCCATGTCCTCCGCCTTGAAGGCGACGGTCACGGTCTCGGAGGCGCCGGGCTCAAGCAGGCCGGTCTTGCCGAAGCCAGCGAGCACGACGTGCGCCTTTTCGATACCGCCCTGCGTGTAGGGGGCGGTGTAATAGACCTGCACCACGTCCTTGCCGGCAACGTCGCCGGTGTTCGTGACCTTCACCTGCATGGCGATGGTACCGTTGCCGTCGGTGTAGCCCTCGATGCTCTGCTCAAAGCTCGTGTAGC
Organism: Oscillospiraceae bacterium; assembly: GCA_017552325.1. Classification (GTDB taxonomy): domain Bacteria; phylum Bacillota; class Clostridia; order Oscillospirales; family Oscillospiraceae; genus Limivicinus. Next base: position 30,435 of record JAFZQE010000049.1, on the reverse strand, counting down.
TCAGGCCGTAGCCGAAGGGGTACTGCACGGTGCTGTCGTAGTCGATGAAGCCGTCCGCGGCCGCCGTCTCATAGTAGCGATAGCCGACGTAGATGCCCTCGGCGTACTCGACGTAGTGGCGGGTGCTGAGATTGCCGTAAGTAAAGTCGCCCGCGTTCCAGTAGGCGGGGGCGGTGGAGAGGTCGTAGGCGTAGGTGTCGACCAGGCGGCCGGAGGGATTGACCTCGCCGGTCAGCGCGCGGCCGACCGCGTTGAAGCCCACCGCGCCGGGGCTGCCGACCCAGAGGCAGGCGTCGACGCCGTCCTCGAGGAAGCCGAGCTCCATCGCGTTGGAGGCGTTGACGAGCACGATGATCTTCGCGAAGCCCTGCGCCTTCACGATCGCGAACAGGTCTTCCTCATCCTGCGTCAGCTCCAGATAGTGCCGCCCGTCGTCGGTCTGGCTGTAGCCGGCAGCAAACATGTCCTGCGGCAGGTCGCCGCCCTCGCCGCCGATGCGGGAGAGGACGATGATCGCGGTGTCGGAGAAGTCCTTCGCCTGCTGCAGCACCGCGTCGGTGTAGGCGGAGGCGGGCACCTCGGCCGGGGTGAAGTTCGAGCCGGTGTAGCCGCCCTGCTTGGCGCGCTCGACGCCGGAGCTCTGATAGAACTTCACGAGCTCTTCGTTGACGACGAGGCCGGCGTTCTGCAGGCCCTTGACGACGTCCACGTTCGCGGAGGTGTCGCCGGAGCCGCTGCCCGTGCCGCCGTAGATCGGATCGACCGAGCCGTAGCCGAAGAGATTGACCTTGCTGCCGCTTGCAAGAGGCAGCGCGTTATTCTCGTTGCGGAGCAGCACGATGCCCTCCGCCTCCAGTTGTTCTGCCATAGCGAGACTCTGCGCCGTCGCGTCCGCGACGCTGAGGATCTCCGCGCTCTCGGTGGCCTTGGAGCCGGTGATCAGGGGATTCAGATTGACGCCCATCCAGGATGTGATCATGGTTTTGAGCGAACCGCAGGCGATGTTGACCGCCAGCGTGAGGATCAAAAGGATGGCAAGGAAAATGATGCTGCGTTTTTTCATTGCTGTGACCTCTCTTCCAAATTTGTCGGTGTTTCGGGCTTGACAAATGTCTTTGCAATATGATAATATCGACATAGTGTTGAAATTGCAACCGACAGATGATTTTAAAACGTCTTGTAAACAACAAAATACCATGTAAATGTTGAAATCGCGACGTTTTGAGAAAAAGAATTGAGGAAACAACATGGAAAAAACCGAGTCCAGACGCATCCAGATGACAAAGGCCCTGATCCGCTCCGCCCTCGTGGAGCTGATGGAGGAGAAGACCTTTGAGCGTATCACGATCAAGGAGCTCTGCGAGCGGGCGGACGTGAACCGCACGACCTTCTATCTGCACTACTCCGACCAGCGCAGCGTGTTCAACGACGTGAAGGATACCGTATGCCGTCAGACCGTGGCCATGATCAGCGAGGCGGACCTCTCCGACCCCACGGTTTTCGTCGAGCGTTTTCTGAACTATATCAAGGATAACGACAAGCAGTTCCGCATCCTGTTCATGCACGACGAAGGGGACAGCTTCCGCTTTTCCCTGATGGACGCGGTCGCCAGAGAGCTGCTGCAGTTTCTGCCGGTCACCGACGATCCGCAGAACGACGCCTTCATCCTCGCCTATATGATGGCCGGCAGCCTCAGCGTCATCATCGAGTGGATGAAGACAAACTACGAGCGCAGCGCGCGAGAGCTGGCGAGATTTCTATTCAATATCAACAGCAGCGTGAAATGGTGAAGGGTATATGCCCCAGCAGTATCGTGAACAGGCAAAAAAAGACCGATTTCGTTAAGAAATCGGTCTTTTTCAGTGGGCAGAGCAACTATCTCGTCAATCGCATTTTATTTTGCAAAGCTGCCGAGAAAAGCGAGGCTCTCCTTCGGCGTGCGCTGCTGGGTCGCGCGGTCGACGGCGATGAGGCCGAAGGTCATCGAAAAGCCCTTCTGCCACTCGAAATTGTCCATCAGGCTCCAGTAGCAGTAGCCCTTGACCGGGATGCCGTCGTTCACGCAGTTCTCCACGCCCGCAAGCGCGCGGCGGATGAATTCGACGCGGCGCGCATCGTCCGAGATCGCGACGCCGTTCTCCGTGACGATCAGATCGCCCTTGAAGTCCTCGCGCACTTTGCGTATCACGTGCTCCAACGCCTCGGGATAGAACTCGTAGTCCATCTGCGTCAGCTCCGCGCCCTCCGGGCAAGGCAGCTGTCCCTGCGGGCCGTACTGCGTGCGGGTGTAGTTCTGCACGCCGAGGAAATCGTCGCCCTCGATATAGGGCAGATAGTGCCGGAACTCCTCGTCCCATGCAGCCTCCGCGAAGCCCTCGCCGCTGGGCAGCGCCTGCAGATCATGCAGAGAGAGCGTCAGGCCGACCTTGATCTCCGGCCGGATTGCCTTGATCGCGGCCTTGGCCGCCTGATGCGCGCGCATGACGAGCTTGTCGCCCTCCGGCGTGCGGGCAGAGACGAAGATCTGCGGCTGCGGCGTGCCGAAGGCCTGCGCGTTCTCCATGGCAGCGAACTTCATGTTCTCCATCATTTTCTCGAAGTTCATGCCCACCTGCACCGTGCCCTCGGCTTTTTTCGCGCCGGAGGCCGCGGCCTTTTTGGCCTGCTCGGCCATGAGCATGAAGCGCTTCGAGATCGCCGCGAGCTGCAGGCCCATGTTGGCCTCGTTGATGGTGCAGATATAGTTGATTTCGCTGCCGAGCTTTTCGGTCACACAGGAGGCGTAACGGCGGAAATACTCGACTGTGCTCTCGGCTTCCCAGCCGCCCTTGCGGATCAGCCACGCGGGAGAGGTGAAATGCATCAGCGTGACGATCGGCTCCACGCCGTTTTCGCGGCAGCAGCGGATCACGCTGCGGTAGTGCTCGATCTCCGCCTCGTCAAACTGCCCCTCCTCCGGCTCGATACGCGCCCACTCGATCGAGAAACGGTAGGCGTTCAGCCCGGCCCCGGCCAGGAGCCGGATATCTTCCTCGTAGCGATTGTAGTGATCGCAGGCCGCGCCGCTCGGCTCGGTGAAGCTCGAGTGCGGCAGATGCTCCTGCAGCCAGTAGTCGCTGTGAACGTTGTTGCCCTCGACCTGATGGGCGGCGGTCGCCGCGCCGATGAAAAAGTTTTTTGGGAAAGCCATGTTGCCGCCTCCTTATAGTTTTACGCAAATACCCTCTGTGATGCCGTTTTCGTTGAAGGCGTCCACGCGGACGAAATACTCTCTGTCCTTGATCAGCGCGCCGACGCGGTGAGAGCCGGCGGCGAAGACCATGCTGCTGTGGTAGAGTTTCTCCGGCGACGAGCCGAAGAGGATGTTGTACCCGAGCGCGTTTCCCTGCTCCTTGATTTGGACGACCATGTCCAGATCGCCCATCCGCGTCGCGGTGAACACGCTTGCGGCCGCCCTTTCGCCGCTGCCGAGCCCGAAGACGCGCAGGCCGGAGACGCAGGGATTCTGTTCAAAGGGCACGGCCATATCCGACAGCCGCAGATAGCGGGCGTTGAAGCCCTCCTCGCGCACGACCAGGTCGTGGCTGAGATCGGTCCGGGCGTCGGACTTATCCTCGATGACGAACCAATTCTCGCCGTCCACGCTGCCCTCGAGCTTCCATTGGGTCAGCTGCTCGGCCTCGTCGATATAGCGCGCCTGGCTGCCGGGGCGGATCTCGCCCGGACAGGGAACGTCGATCCTGTCGTCGGCGAAGTTCACCTGTACGGCGTGCACGTCGAAGACCTCTCCGAGATTGACGCAGAGCCATTCATCCCGGCCCTTCGACGCCGCGCGCCACCAGCTCTGTACGTTCTCCTCCGTCGCCTTGTCCGGCTCATGACCGGGAAGGAAAGACGAAGCCGTCGCCGCCTTGCCCACGCTCAGCAGCATCCACTCAGGATCCCGCCAGGGATCGCCCTCTGCCGCCATGGGCCAGTCACCGTAGCGCTGGTTGCAGAAGAGCTCGCCGTCTTTGTCAAATCCCGCGGGCCAGAGTCCCACGCGGCGCTCGAAATCGTGGTTGACGGAGATGCGCATGGTCGAAACATGCCACCAATTGCCCGTTTTATCCTGCATCGTCGAGCCGTGGCCGGCGCCTGGCAGGAAGCCGCCGGGCTTGTAGGAATAGGGGTTGTTCGCCGCGAGCGTGAAGGGGCCGAGCGGACTGTCGGAGACGTACACACCGTCGGAATAGGTGTTGTACTGCGTGCCGGGCGCGGCGTACTGGAGATAATAGCGGCCCTCAAACTTGTCCATCCATGCGCCCTCGATAAAGGGGCGGTTCGAGAACATTCCGCGGATCATCGGTTTGACGTCCGCGGGGATGGCCGCCTCGGGCACGCCGCGGGCCTTGATAAAGGCCTGATATTTCGCCTCGACCTCCGCCTCGGAAGCCGGGAGCGTCGAATTGTCCTCTCCGACGCGCTCGTAGCCGATCTCATAGGGATGGCCGTCGATAACGGCGGTCTTTTCGCCCAACGGCTGCATCGTGTCGGGATTGAGCTCTACGCCCCAGATCGGCGTCGCGTTGGAGCAGCCCCAGTAGAAATATACCCGTCCGTCGTCGTCGAGAAAGAGGTTGGGGTCCCAGTACGGAAAGCTGCCTTCGATCTTCTCGTAAGGTCCGTTCAGAACGTCCTTCGTACGCCAGCGGTCGCAGTTGTGCTCGCGGTTGGAGGCGCAGAAATACACCCAGTCCCCGATCACGCGCACGTCCGGCGCGTAGTCGTAGAGCGGCAGCTCGTCCGGCAGGCGGCGGTTCTCCCAGCTCACCAGATCGTCCGAGACCCACACGCCCAGGGTCATCGAGGCGAAGATGTAATAGCGCCCCTGAAAGAGGATCATCGAGGGATCGGCCGCCTCGCGGCAGATCTGCAGCGCGCCGCCCCTGCGCGGATCCTGATTGAACTGATAACGGTAATTGACGTTGACGGGATTACAGAAGTACTTCATGGTGCGCCTCCCCGGCTTCGATGGTAAAGCTCTCTCCGTTCGGCAGCTCGACCGTGGCCGGGATCGGAGAAGAGAAGTCAAAGATCAGCCTGTCGTCCTCATAGCGCCATGCGCTTTTGATCGTGCCGACGGGCGAGCGCCACTCGGCTTTGGCAAATCTCAGCGAGAGGTCCGGCTTCGGACAGATCTCCAGTTTCCCTTCCGAGAACCGGATGCCGCAGACGCCTGAGAAGAGCCAGCCCGTAATCGCGCCGTAGGAATAGTGGTTGAGCGAATCGTGCACCGTGCCGTCCTCGCGCACGCCGTCCCAGGTTTCCCAGATCGTGGTCGCGCCTTTTTTCACGGCGTAGAGCCAGCTCGGGCAGGTATCCTGCAGCAGCAGTTTGTAGGCCGTGTCCGTATGACCGTGGTCGGCCAGCACGGAGCAGAGGAAGGGCGTCGAGAGAAAGCCCGTGTTCAAATGATACGCGTTCTTTTGTACCAGCGCGTCCAGCGCGTCGGCCGCGGCCTTGGCCTCGTTACCCTCCAGCAGCCCGAAGGCGACGGGACGGACGTAGGCGCACTGCCGCTCGGATTCGATCGCGCCGTCTTTGGTCAGCGCCAAGCGGTAGGCCTTTTTCGCGCCCTCCGCGATCTGCGCGTATTTCTCCGCGTCCCCGTCCTTGCCGAGGATCGCAGCGATCTTTGAGAGCAGCGAGGCGGAGCGGTAATAATAGGCCGTGGCGACCTCGGGCGAGCCCTTGGTCATGTTCTGCCGCATCGCGTCCATCGAGGACACGTCCGGCTCCAGCCATTCGCCGAAGTGAAAGCCCGTGTCGACCAGATAGCTGCGGTAAGGATTCTTCCGGTTCTCCCGGCGGGTCTTTTTCGCGCGCTTCTCGCAGAAGGCGAGCCAGCGGCGCATCATGTCATAGTTTTCTTCCAGGATCGTTTTGTCGCCGTAGGTCTCGTACAGCACCCAGGGGACGATCACGCAGGCGTCGCCCCAGCCGGCGGAGCCCTTGATGATGCGTCCGATGATCCCGGTGACGTTGTTCGCCGGCGCGATGTTGGCGATCTTGCCGTCCTTCCCCTGCGCCAGGCGGCACTCGGCCAGCCATTTGCGCAGCACCGGGTAGCAGTCCATCAGATAAACCGCCGTCGGGGCGAAGGCTGCCGCGTCGCCGGTCCAGCCCGCGCGCTCGCGGGTGGGGCAATCGGTGGGGATGTCGCAGAAGTTCGAGCGCATGGACCAAAGGCTGTTTTCATACAAGCGGTTCACGTCCGCATTCCCGCATTCAAAAAAGCCGGTCTGCGCCATGTCGGAATAGACCGCGATCGAGGTGAAGACCGCGTCGCTCAGGTCGACGTCAGTCTCGAGCTTCGCGTAGCGGAAGCCGAAAATACAAAACTGCGGCTTCCAGACGTTGAGGCCGTCCTTGCAGATGTAAGTGAGTTTCTGCGGGATGCCGCCGTTTTTGTTGCGCGTGCCGGGGTCGTAATTCGACTGGGTGAAGTTCCCGTTCTCGTCCAGCGTTTCGCCGTGCCACAGCGTGAGCGTCTGTCCGGCCTTCGCCGTGACGCGCAGCTCGGTATAGCCGGCCAGATTCTGCCCGAAGTCGATCACCGTCTCCCCGTTCGGGGTCGTGAAAAGCTTTCCTTCAAAGCGCTCCTTTTCCCGGATCGGCACGCTCCCGGTGGGGACGAGCTTGGCAAAGCCGTAGTTCTTCGCCCTCACGCCGTGCCAGCCTGCGATCTCCTCCATCCGTGCGTCATAGACCTCGCCCAGCTCCATGTCGTTCCGGCGGACAGGCCCCTCCTGCGAGGCCTCCCAGCTTTCGTCGCTGCAGAGGAGGACTTCTCCGTCCGCCTCCAGCTGGCAGAGCAGGGCCAGATCGTCGCCGGAGAGGTTATGGCTGCCGTCGATTCCGTTGTTGCCGCGGTACCAGCCGTCGCCCAGCGTGACGGTGAGCTCGTTCTCACCCTCGCGCAGCAGAGCGCTCACATCATAAGCCTGCACCTGCAAACGCTTTTTATAGTCGTCCACGCCGGGGGCAAGCACGAAGTCGCCCACGCGCTCGCCGTTGAGGCAGGCCGTGTACAGGCCGTGGCAGGTGATGTACAGCACGGCGTCCTCCGCGGCTTTCGCGGTAAAGGCCCTGCGCAGCACGGAGGAGGGCTGGCGCTGCTTTTTGTCATGCTTCAATTCCGGGTCGATCCATTTGGCCTGCCAGACGGCGGGCATTTTTCCGCGAATCAGACTCATCTTATTTCCTCCTGTTCAGCCACACCGCGCTTGTTTCCAGACTCTTGACGGGATCCCTGTCGATCCAGTTTTTGTGGCTCTCCAGTACGACGGACTGCACGCCGTTCAATGCGGCGATCTCCCACAGCCCCTCGAGGTCCATGTTCCCCGTGCCGAGCTCCACACTGTCGGCCTTGAGGATCGGCGTCATGGCGGGGCCGCTTTGGCGGCTGCCGCGGTCGGTGAGGTGCCAGAGCTTCATACGTCTGCCGAGCTTTTGCATCCACGCTTTGGCGTCCGCGCCGCCGTCGGTGAACCAGTAGCTGTCGAACTCGAAATTCACGGTTTCCGGGTCGGTCTCTTCGATCAGCAGATCATAGGCCCGTCTTCCGGAGGGCAGGCGCAGCAGCTCCACGTTGTGGTTGTGGTAGAGTAGGTTCAAGCCCCCGCCTTTCAGCGCCTCACCCGCCTTGTTCAGCCGCACGGCCAGTTCGCGGACGGCGCTCTCGTCGCCATAGTCGAAGCGGTACATGCCGGTGACGACCACCGTGTCCGTACCGAAGCTCTTCGCCTCTTCCGCAACGGCCTCCCCCTCCCGCTCGAGCGAGCCGAGGTCGCTGTGCAGGCTGACAACGCCGAGGCCGCTGTCTTTGAGCAGCGCGTGCCAGTCGAGCTTGCCTCCCTTCCCGGTCGGCATGCCCGCGGCGCGGGTCATGAGCCGCACCATCAGAGAACTCGGATGGATCATAAAGCGGTTGAGTTCAAGGCCGTCGTAACCGGCGGCCTTGATCCTTTGTAATGTCGTGCGGGCCTGCGCCTCGGTCGAGGTCACGGAGCCCAGCATGATCTGCTGTACGTAGCTTTTCATTCGATCACCCGATCTTACTGAGATATTCCAGAAGCTGCGCTTCCATCTCCGGGCACCACCATTCGCGGTAGCCCGCCTTGGTGGGATGAATGTTGTCGTTCATATAGAGCTGTCTCTCAGCGTCGGAGATGGCATTGAACGCGTCGTCATGCCACAGATCCAACACGCCGATCCCCCATTTGTCACGCAGCTCCGTCAGGCGCTGCACCATAACGGCGTAGGCTTCGCTGTCGTAGCGGCTGCCGGTGAAAAAGACGACCGGGCAATCCCAGGTCTCGCGGCAGTAAGCAATGATATATTCCATCGCCCCCGTCACGGTATGCGTGTCAAACTCCGACAGAGCGAAGCCCTCGGCAATCTCGCCCAACGGCTTGCTCTTGCTGGCATCGTTGGTGGACAGTTGCACGACGACAAGCGAGTAATCCTCCGCGGGATCGACCTTTGTCTGTAGACGGTGGACGTAGGAGCTGGTCTTGTCATCCGTCAGCGTCGTGCCGCTGACGGCCTCTTTTGTGACCTCGCAGCCAAGGCGTACGGCAAAGTACTCGGGGATGCCTTCGCGCAGAGAAGCGGAGCCGTAGGTTACGGAAGAGCCGAGAAAGAGCACTCTCTTTCCCTTCAGCGGGCTGTTTTCCAGTTCCTCAAGCGTATCCATACCGTAGCTCTCCGCGTTGCCGGGAAGCTTTGCCATGCGGATATCGCCGAGGCTTTTGAAAGGGCCGAAGTCGAAACGGTATCCGATGAACAGCCATTCCAACAGCAGAAAAACAAGAACAGCCAGGATAATGATCATGGTCTTTTTCTTCTTTTTACTCATTTTTTGATCCCCTGCAAAACACGGTTGAGCTGCTTGATGGTCTGCTCGTCCGCACCGGCCTGCTTGAGCAGGCTCAGCATGGTCATACGGCCCATCATGCGCTGCAGCGCGGGGTTGTCCTTGACTGCGTCGGCCACGTCGCCGCGCTCGGCGGCGCTTTTCGCCATCATAGCCTCGACAATCGGCCCGGCCTGCGGGTGCTGCCGGATCTCACCGAGCGTGTCGGAAACGGAGAAGCAGCTCGGATCGAGCTCGTCGGCGTCGAACCAGTTGGTGACGGAAGCTGCAGCCTTGTTGAAGATATAGCTCCCATCCGGCTCGGACACGCGGCGGATGACCATGCTGTCCGCGCAGTCTTTGCCTTCGGCGCGGATCAGGTGCTCGCCCACGAGGGGGATGCTAAAGCGGAAGACAGTCTTGCCCGTCTGCGTCCCGATCAGCGCGCCGTCGACGAAGAGGCTGACGGTCTCGCAGTTCGAATAGACCTTGATTTCGGTCTCGGTCTCGCAGCGATTCACGTAGCGCTTGCTGCAGAGGTGGACGAAGCTTTCGCTCTTGTTCCAGGCGGCCTTGTAGAGATAGAAGGCGTCCTTGCGCAGCGTCCTATCGAAGGTGACGAGACCCTTCTGGTTCTCGCCGTGCTTGCCGCCCTCGTCGCGGCCGTCCGCGGCGAAGTCGAAGAGATTCCAGACGTGCGTGGCCCAGAGATACGGCCTCGCCTCGATGAGCGCCAGCATGTGCTCGTGATAGAGCGCCTGGTATTCCTCGGTGTAGTCGCCCTTTTCGGGGTGGGCGCTGTGGAAGGCGGGGTTGGCGTCCGCGCCGTACTCCGAAAAGCCGATGACGCGCTCGGGGTACTTGGCATGGTATTCGTCGAAGAACTCGTCGGTCTGCTCCAGCTCGCCCAGGTACCAGCCGAAATAGAGGTTGTAGCTGTTGATGTCCGGGATCTCGAGGATCGGGCTGTCGGTCTCGAGCATGAAGACGTTGGCCATCGTGGTGGGGCGCGTCGGATCCATGCGGTGGCAGAGCTCGTTTAAGAGCCGGTGGTTTTCCAGCAGATCCTCGTCGACCGCGCTGGCCGCCGTGATCTCGTTCGAGAGGCCCCAGACGGCGATGCAGGGGTGGTTATAGCACTGGCGGATCAGCTCGCGCATCTGATCGAGCGTGTTCTGACGGGCGTTCTTCATATGCATCGTGATGTACGGGATCTCGGCCCAGACCACGATGCCGTTCTCGTCGCAGAGGTCGTAGAACTCCTGCGCGTGCTGATAATGCGCCAGGCGCAGCGTGTTCGCGCCGATCTCCTTCACGATGGCCATGTCGGCCTTGTGGTCCTCATAAGAGAGGGCGTTGCCCTTGCCCTTGCGGTCCTGGTGGCGGCTCACGCCCCGGAGGGGGTAGCTCCGTCCGTTGAGGAAAAAGCCCTTTTCCGGGTCGACCGCAAACACGCGGCAGCCGAAGCGCGCCGACACCTCGTCGCCGCTTTTGAGCTTCGCCGTCGCGGTGTAGAGGAAGGGATCGTCCACGCCGTCCCAGAGACGGACGTTCTTGATTACGAATTCGGCCTTGCGCTCGACCGTTTTGGTCTCGCCGTTGACTGTGATGTCCACGGAGGCGGCGTTGTGCCAGGTCTCGACCGTGACAGTTGCCGTCTTCTTTTCCAGATCGACGACGGGCGTGACCTTGATGCCGGGCGTGCCGTCGCGGAGCAGCTCGAAGTGCTCCTCCGGCACGGCGATCAGCTTCACGCCGCGGTACAGGCCGCCGTAGAAGGTGAAGTCCGCCTTCTGGGGGTATACGCTTGTATTATCGCTGTTGTCCACGGAAATGGCAAGGACGTTTTTTTCCGCCAGCTCTGCGGTGAGCTCCACGCGGAAGGTCGAATACCCGCCCTCGTGACGGCAGAGCTTTTTGCCGTTGAGGTAGACCTCCGCCGTATGGCCGGCGCCGTTTACTTCGAGGAACAGCCGTTCGCCCTGCGTCTCTTCCGCAGTCAGCTCGCGGACGTACCAGCAGGTACCGCGGTGATAGTCGTTGCCGCCGTCCTGGCCGTCGAGAGCGTTCCAGGTGTGGGGAAGCGAGACCGCTTCCCCCCGGGCTGCAAACTGCATGGCAGCCTCCACCGGCATATCGTGCTTCAGGAAGCGCCAGCATCGGTCGATGTTGGTGATCTTACGCATCGAAAGATACTCCTTTACTTGTTTCCGTCCGAGATCTCCTCGGCGATCTCCTGCTCGAGCAGGATCTCTCCGGCAGCGGCTTCTTCCACAGCCTCAGCGGCCGCGGCTTCCGCGTTCTTTTTGTGAGCGATCTCGATCTGGATCTCCTCCATCTTCTCGCGGGTCAGCGAGAAGTTCTTCATCGCCAGGATCGTGCAGATCCAGCCGATGATCGGGAAGCCGCAGAACAGCACCACGGTGATGATGCGGATGCCCGGCGTCAGGGCGTCGGTGCCCTGCGGGATGCGGGAGCCGGTGTAGCCGACAAAGCCGATCAGGAAGGTCGCGATCATGGGGGCCAGGGCGCTGATCATCTTGTCGACGAAGGAGTAGACCGCGCTGACGGTGGCGGGCAGATAGTTGCCGGAGCGGTAGAGCTCGTAGTCCACGACGTCCATGCGCATGGCGTTGGTGGCGGTGGAGACGATCATCTTCAGCGCGTTGTTGCCGAGCATCAGCAGGAAGAACAGGCCCAGCGACAGGCCGATGCCGCCGGCGCTCTTGGCCGGGACGAACAGGAGGTACAGGGAGAAGGCGATATTCCAGAAGATGCAGACCCAGGTCCACTTGACCATGACGGCCTTGTTGCCCTTCTTGCCGGCCATCCGGGCGCCGAGAATCGCAAAGATAATCGAGGGGAGCATGGCGATGATCGAAACGATGGACGAGCCGACCATGGAGCCGAGCAGCACGCCGTAGAGGAGCGTCACGATGACGGACTGACCGCCGACGGTCTGCGCCAGCTTGTCCGAGCTCGCGGCTACGATGTAGCGGCCGAGCTCCTTGTTCTCCTTGAGGAGCGCGAACATTTCCTTCAGGCTCGGAGACTGGTTCTTCTTGAGGCCGACGAAGTTTTCGGGCTTGTCGTAGGGCGTGAGGCCGATGCAGGTCAGCACGAGGGCCACGAAGGACACGCCGATGACCAGGAGGTTGGACTTCTGGAAGACCTCGACCGTCCAGTTGTAGTCGGTGTTTCCGGCTTCATTGATAAAGGGGATGCCGAACTTGGGCAGAAGGACCGTCGTGATCACACCGGCGACGATCATCGGGGAGAGATAGGAGTAGATCGTGGACCAGACGCCGAGGGTCGGGCGCTGCTTCGGGTCGTTGGTCAGGATGTTGCCGGACAGCGCGCCGGTGCAGCTCGTGAAGGTGTAGCCGATGATGTACAGGGCGTAGATCAGGATGAAGACCAGAACGCCCTTGGGATTGGACAGGGTCTCATTCGCGCCGAAGCTGAACTTGCCGGCAAAGACGTTGCACATCAGGGTGGTCGCGCCTGCCATGCACGCCCAGCCGATGATCAGGAAGAAGCGCATCTTGCCGAATTTGGAATTGAACTTTTCGATCGCCAGGGCGATGATCGGGTCGGTCACGCTGTCAAACACGCGGGAGAGCGTGATGAGCACGCCGACGAGCGCGGTGGTGATGGCAAAGCCGAGGTTGCCGATGTAGGCGGCGTAGCCCAGCAGCACGTAAAAGGCCATCTGCATGACGCCGGTCATCTGGCTCAGCGCGATGTGCCAGGTCTTGGCTCTTCTGTAAGTGATCTGTTCGTTCATGGTCAGTCCTCCCGAAAAATGATAGGTTTCTTTGGCTGTGATCCCATTTTACAGGAGAGACCGGCATCCGGTAAAGCCAATAATCCGGGGAAAGTTACAAAAATTACGGAAAGTTCTTGAAAGGCGTAAAGGCTCATGTTAAGATGATTACAGCCGGTGAGACGACAAAGCCTTCCCCTTGAGGGGAAGGTGCCGCGGTGCGCGCGACGCGGCGGATGAGGTGGAAAAAACGACACCTCATCAGTCATCCGCCTCGCGGGGGATCGGCGGCTTACAGCTTCCCCTCGAGGGGAAGCCATAGAGAGGAGCTTTGACGATGGACGAGAGGATGACCAGGGCGGAGCAGAACCTGTTTTTGCTTCACTCCCTGTTTCCGGAGAATGAAAAACTGTACATCTGGTGCTACGAGCCCGACGGGCATCTGGTCGCCAGCTCCTGCCCGGAAAACGAAAGGGAGCTGCTCGAGCCGCCGTTTACACTTTTTGAGGGACTGGCAAAGGCGCGCGCCCATGCCGAAAGCGAGGGGCACGACCGGCCGCTGATCCTGGGCTCGCCCATCGGGATGCAGTGGGCGATCACCTTCGAGACCGAGCGAAAAAACAGCCTGATCTTCGTGATCGGCCCGGTTTTTTATGCCGCTCCCGTGGAACGGCAGCTGCGCACGGCGCTGCGGCCCTATACCCACGAGCGCGAGACCGCCCGCTGGATGGCGCTGCTCTGCCGGCGCCTCGCGGAGCTGCCGGTCATGTCCTACGCCATTTTCAGCCGCTATGTGCTGATGGTGCACAACACGCTGACCGGTCAGCAGCTCGGGCTCGACGTCCTCGATCACAGCTTCAGCGCTCAGGCGCGCAGCACCTCGCTCCCGGAGACGCCGCGCGACCGCACCAAGGTCTATCTCGCCGAACGCGCCATGCTGCAGATGGTGCGCAACGGGGACATCAACTATCAGAGCGTGATGCAGGGCAGCATCCGTCTCAGCCCAGGCACTCCCGTGCAGGGCGCCGACCCGCTGCGGCAGATGAAGATCAGCATCACGGTGTTCACCACGCTCGTCACAAGAGCTGCCATGGAGGGCGGTCTCAGCCCCGAAGCGGCCTATGCGCTGGGCGATTCCTATATCCAGTCCGCCGAGGACTGCCGGGATTCCGGCGAGCTGACCGCTCTGGCCCACGCCATGTATCACGATTTCGTCTACCGCGTCCACCATCTGCGCGCCAATCCCAACTACTCCCACGCCGTGCAGAAGTGCTGCGACTATATTGAGCTGGGCTCGGAGCGGAAGATCCGCGTCTCCGATCTTGCGGCGCTCTGCGGCTATACCGAGTATTATCTGACGGAGAAGTTCAAAAAGGAGACCGGCGTTTCCGTCAGCCAGTACATCCGTTTCGCCAAGGTCGAGCGGGCCAAGGTCCTGCTCGAATCCACCGAGATGAGCGTGCGGGAGATCGCCGACAAGCTGGCCTTCAATACGGTCAATTACTTCATTCAAAGCTTCCGCGACACCACGGGCTATACGCCCGCGGAGTACCGCAGGGAAAAACGAAAAGGCTGAGCGAGCACAAAAAGCGCAGGTCATCCTGACCTGCGCTCAAGCTGTCGACACTTTGTCGACAGCTTGAGCGGCAAAACGAGAACTTGTTTAAAAAGTTCTCGTTTTGCTGGGATTGTACGAAGAAAGGGGGCTCCCCGCCCCCTCTCTTCGCTCTCCCCTTGCTTGTCGAAACCTTGCTGCAGGGCTTAGTCTACTGTTTCAGCGCGGGTCAGGATGACCTGCGCTTTTTTATTCTGTAACGCTCCATTCGTCCCGCCGGTACAGCCGCGGCATGTCTCCGTCCCAGTCGAAGGGCAGCCAGACGTACCTGGCCTTCGAGGTGTCCGCGGAGCCCATCAGCGGGGCGCGCATCAGCAGCAGAATATCCTTCAGCGAGGGCTTTTTCGTGTAGATCGTGCGGTAAAAGCTCTCGTAGCGTTCCTTCGTCATCACGAAATCCGGCACCCAGCGGTCGGCCATCATGACGAGGCGATCCGTTCCCGCGATCCGGAAGACGTGGCTGGGCTGGCTGTTGAAGCTGGCAGAGCTGCCGTCGTCAACGCAGGGGTCGCCCAGCACGGTGAAAGGCCCCATCCAGTCGTCCGCGACGGCGATCTCGGTCGGGTTCGGGACGTAGCCGGTCATGCCGGAGGTAATGAGATAGTGCCTGCCGTTTCGCATGAAGTGGGCCGGGGCCTCCCGGGTCAGCGGCGGCCTGAGCCCTTCGTAGACGACCTTCGGCTCTCCCCATACGTTGGTGAAGGTCTCGTTCAGCTTGGTCACCAGCAGCTTGTCGTGGTCGGCTTCAAAGTAGAGATAAGCAGTGCCGCTCTCCTCGTCCAGCGCCAGATCGAAGTCGCCGGCTCTGTGCCCGAAGGGCTGCAGGAAAGGCTCAACGAGCGTGTACGGGCCGCGGACCGCGTCGGCGGTCAGCACGGAATAATGCGCCCCGTCACAGTATTTGACCCACAGGATGTATTTCCCGGTGTGCGGATTTTTCAGCAGGTGCGGCCGGTCGAGCCGGCGGGTCGGATAGAACTGGCTGCTTTTGTCGTCGAGCACAGGCTCGATGATGTGGCCCTCGTCCCTCCAGTTACAGAGGTCCGTGCTGGAATAGAGCTTGATGCCCCAGGTCCAGATCTTGCCCCTTTTGCGGGTGTGGCTCTTGTCCTCGCCGAGCCAGTAGTATGTGCCGTTCTCAAAAAACATCGTGCCGCCGTGGGCCTCGATGCGCTTTCCCTCTGTGTCCGGCCACTCCCGGCCGGGACAGATCCGATCGTTCATGTCGTCTTCTCTCCTTTCCGCGTCGTCGAACTCATCATGGCACGCAGGATCCGGGCGATCTCCTCCGGGCTTTCCCGGCAGCCGTTCTCCAGCCACAGCTTCAGAACGGTCATCACGCCCGCCTTCACGAACTGATAATAGTACAGCATCCGCCGCTCGTCCTTCACGCCCACTTTCAGGAACACGGGCCTGAGATGCGACTCCCAGTAGCTTTGAAAGCCCGCCTCCATCGAATCGCTCAGATGCTTCTGCAGATAGATCCGGTAGAAGCTGCCGTAAGCCCCGACATAGCGCACCATACCTTCCAGAGGGTCCCCTTCGCCTGCGGTTTTCAGGATCTCCGCCAGGCCCTTCTGGATCTCCGCCTCGGTCTTCTCCATCAAATCGTAGACGTCGAGGTAATGGCGGTAGAAGGTGGAGCGATTGACCTGCGCGAGCGCGCAGAGCTCGCCCACGGTCGGCTCCCTGTCCCTGGCCATGCACGAGAGCAGCGCCTCGCGCAGGCGGCGGTCGGTGCTCTGCCGGAGCTGGTTGTTGGCGGTGTTCATACGGTCTCCCTCCTCATGCGTTGATAGTGTACGGCGAAGACGATCATGGCCAGCGCCGCCGCGCCGATATCTGTTGCGAGATGCGCGGACGCGATGCCCGTCAGGCCGAAAAGCCAGTGGAATACGTACAGCAGCGGGATCAGAAGCAGGCCCTGCCGCAGGAGCGAGACAAGGATCGCCGCGCTCGCCTTCTTTGTCGCCTGCAGATAGTTGGTGCTTAAGTACACAAAGCCCAGGAAGGGCGAACCCGCGATCAGCCATAGGATCAGCCTCTCGCCTAGGGCCGCGACGCCCGCCTCCTTCAGAAACAGGCCGATGACCCAGCTGCGGAAGCCGAAGCACAGCGCGGCCGCGCCGAGGCCGACGAGTACCGTCAGCAGCGCGGTCTTCCGCAGCGCCTCTTTCAGGCGGCCATAATCCCGCGCGCCGTAGTTGTAGGCCAGCAGCGGCTGTATGCCCATGCAGATGCCCATCTGCACCATCGAAATCAGCATGCTGGATTTGCCGGCAGCGGACATGGCGGCGATCGCGTCGGTGCCGTGGGTGGACAGCAGCTGGTTGGAGAAGGTGGAGGCAAAGCCGCTGAGCAGCGTGCTGACCGCGTTCGGCACGCCCAGCGCCAGGATCTGTCCCAGCGCGGCGACGCCAGAGAGCGCGCGCTTCGGATCGAGCGAGACGACCGTCGCATGGCGGCGGATATGCAGCAGATACAGAAGCGTGGAGACGATGTTGCCCAGCACCGTGGCGACGGCCGCCCCGGCCACGCCCCAGCGGAAGACAAGGATAAAAACCGGATCGAGCACGATATTCGTGACCGTCCCGGCCATATAGCCGCGCAGGCCCTCACGCACCGCGCCCTCGGAGCGGATCAGCGAGGCGAGCGTATGAGATCCTATCATGAAGACCGTGCCGAGCGCGAGGACGCGCAGATAGGTTTCGGCGTCCTCCCACATCTCCGGCTGCGTGCCGAGAAAGCGCAGCAGCGGCGCGGAGAAGCACAGCAGCAGGACGGTGAGCAGAACACTCAGAACGACGCCGGAATAGAAGCAGAGGCTTGCGGTGTTCTTCGCCTTGTCCGTCTCTCCCGCGCCGAAGGCGATGGAGAGCAGCGTCCCCGCGCCGACGCCGAGCATCGTGCCCAGAGCCATGATGATGGAAAAGACGGGGCTGACGATGGAGACGGCGGCCACTTTCGCCGTATCGCCGAGCTGGGCGATGAAGAAGGTGTCGGCCAGATTGTAGAAGATCATCACCAGGATCGAGAGCAGCGAGGGGACGGCCAGCGCCGCGATCGCCTTCCAGACCGGAGCCTCCCGGAACAATTGCTCGTGTTTCGCAGTTTTGTTGTCCATATCGCGCCCTCCTTTCCCGATTTCTATTTTTATTTTATAGGCTTGAAAACGGAAAAGCAAGCATCAATATTGCAATTTTTGTTGCAATAATAGCGCCACGGCGCCTCGCGAAGAGCTCACGGGTTCGAGTCCCGGCGAAGGAGATGCAAAAAAACAGCCCGCGCAAGGCGGACTGTTTTCTGGTAAAAAATTGAGGTTGGAATCCAAACTGTCCAGGAGGGTTCAGCGCGTAAAAAACGAGAGACCGACGCATTGCGTCGGTCTCCCGATTTTTTAACAGGGAATGATTATTTCGTGTATTCGGCATAGCTTTCCGCCGTCTGATACAGCCCTCTCTCACGCAGCAGGGCGACGACGCAGCTGCGCACGTCGGCGGTGCTGATGATCTCATGCTGCTGCGTCAGACGAAGAAACACAGTGTCGGCCAGGGCGGCTGCCACGGCGGGCGTGATCGACTCCGACCGTGTGTCCGCGTTGGCCTTCAGAATACTTCTGGCAACCTTCTCGTCGTCATACAGACTGACATTTCCGTTCTTCTTGGTGATCTTCACGGAGAAATTCCTCCTTCAGTGAAAATATCATGCTTTGGCAGCTCCTATTATAACACAGACGGGCACGGGCAACAAGTGCTTCGATGATTTTCCCGCTCCGCCTTGCCGCAATTGCCTTCGAGTCCCGGCGAAGGAGATGCAAAAAGACAGCCCGCACAAGGCGGACTGTCTTATTTTTGTGACCCGTACGGGACTCCCCGCCTGCGGGCGGGCTGGGTCGCGGGGAAAACGTGCCACCGGCACGTTTTCTTACACCGCTCCCTTCGAGTCCCGCGAGGGACGGAGATGATCAAAAACGAAGCAGCCCACCTTGCGGTGGGCTGCTCGTTTTTGGTGACCCGTACGGGACTCGAACCCATGTTACCGCCGTGAAAGGGCGGTGTCTTAACCACTTGACCAACGGGCCGGATATGGCGCGGCCTTGCGGTCGCGCCTTTTGGTAGCGGCACCTGGATTCGAACCGGGGACACTTCGGGTATGAACCGAATGCTCTGGCCAACTGAGCTATGCCGCCATATGCTGCCGAAACAGCATAGGAATTATATCAGCAGAGAGCCCGGTTGTCAACAGTTTTTTTCGCGTTTTCGGCTGTTTTTTCGGCCTTCCGGCCTCAGGCGGCCAGGTAGTCCATCGGGTCAACATAGCGCCCGTTGACCTGCATGGCAAAGTGCAGATGGGAGGGCTGGCCGACCTCGCACAGCGCGCTGCGGCCGACCGCGCCGAGCGCCTGTCCGGTCTCGACCCAGTCGCCCTCCGCGACGGCGGGGGAGTCCTCCAGATTGGCGTAGATGGTCCGGCTGCCGTCGGAATGGCGGAGCGTGACGACCACGCCGAACAGGTCGTCGGCGCGGACGCTCTCCACGGTTCCGGCGCAGGAAGCCTGTACGACGGCGCCGCGCTCGGCCAGGATGTCCAGGCCCTCATGGCTGCGCCAGTCCTGCATCGTCACGTCGAAAACCAGACGGTCTCCGCTGTAGCTGCGGTCCGGTTCGCCGCTGACCGGCCAGGTGAACACCGGCGCGGCGGCCTCCACCGGCTGGCTGTTGTCGTTTTCCGCTGGCACGGTCAGATCGGCGGGCTCTTCTTCGGACACGGCCGGTGCCTCCGCATCCAGCGAGGGATCGAGGCTCTCCCGCTCGGGGCGCGCCGGAATGATCACGGTCTCGACCCGGCGGTCTCCGCTGCCGTCGGCGATCGTCTGCAGGGCGTCGTCGCTCATAGTCTCATTCCCCGCCGCCATCATCCAGGCGGACGCGCC
Organism: Oscillospiraceae bacterium; assembly: GCA_017552325.1. Classification (GTDB taxonomy): domain Bacteria; phylum Bacillota; class Clostridia; order Oscillospirales; family Oscillospiraceae; genus Limivicinus. Next base: position 11,222 of record JAFZQE010000049.1, on the reverse strand, counting down.
GATCACCGCGGCGCACAGGAAAAGGACTATGTAGAAGCCCTTTCCGGAAAGAAAACTCTCCAGCCCTTTGCCGGAGCTGCTGCTGTTCATAAACATACCTCCGTTTACGAGAATTGGGTTGCATGGCTATTCTTTCCCGTAAACGGAGGTATTATTCAAATATTTTTGTTTGCCGGCGCTTATCCGTGCCGTTTCTTCAGGCGCATGCTGAGATAAACAAGCGCCGTGAGGGAAGCCAGTGCGGAAAGACCCCAGGCAAGCGGGTGCATATCGTCGCCCGTGGGCGGCTTGGAGGGATCGTAGGTGTTCTTGAAGGTGACCGTGCCGTCCTTGTCCAGACCGGTGACGGCGGCGCTCAGATTCCCTTTCTCGTCGGCGGTGACGGTTACGGTGACCGTGTACTTCTTCGTATCATAGATCCACCCGGACGCGGAGCCCCTGACCTCGGTGATCTCATAGGTGTGGATCCCCGGCTTGTCATAGGTGATGGTCTTGAACTGGAAGCTGCCGCTGCCCTTCAAATTCACGGTTTCCTTGTAGGTTGCGCCGGGCGTCGTTTCCACCAGCGTAAAGGAGAAGGTGGGCTTGGAGGACGTTTTGCCGGAGATGGTCTTGGTTCCCTTGAATTCGACGCTGGTCGGGACCGGCTGATAGGTGTTGGTGACCGTGAGGCTCTCGGCGCCGTCGTAGCGCAGGGAGGCGACGAGCTTGTTGCTTCCGTCGGTCGAGCGGGAAACCGTGATGACAAGCTGATGCGCCGTGAGATCGTAGGTCATGGCGGGCGCGGAGCCGGCGACCTCGGTGATGCGGTAGACATAGGTGCCGACCGTGTCAAAGCGGATGCTGCCGAAGACGGCGGTCTTGGCCTCCTTGGTCGCGACGGCGGTGTCCTTTTCGGGCATGGGCGCGCCTTCCGTGACGGCCTCGAGCTTGAAGGTGAAGCTGTCGTCATCGTTCCAGTCTCTGCCGGAGATGGCCTTGGTGACTTCCGGCGTCGCCTCTGCGGGCGTGGGATTTTCAAAGACGTTGGTCACCGTCAGGCTTTCGGCGCCGTCGTAGGAAAGCGCGGCGACGAGCTTGTATTCGGTCTCGTCCTTCGTGACGGTAACGGTCACCTTGTGGGCGCTGATATCGTAGGTGACGCCCTCGATGCCGCCGCCGATCTCGGTGATGGTGTATTCATAGGTACCCTCGGCGTCAAAGCGGATGCTGCCGAAGACGGCGGTCTTGGCTTCCTTGGTCGCGGTGGCGGTGACGGACGCGGGCAGGGGAGCGCCCTCGGTGACGGCGTCAAGGCGGAAGGTGAAGCTGTCGTCGTCGTTCCAGTCTCTGCCGACGAGCGCCTTGGTCACTTCCGGAGCGGCCTTCGCAGGCGCGGGGGCCTCATAGCTGTTGGTGACCGTGAGGCTTGCGGCGCCGTCGTAGGAGAGCGCGGCGACGAGCTTGTATTCGGTCTCGTCCTTCGTGACGGTGACGGTCACCTTGTGGGCGCTGATGTCGTAGGTGACGCCCTCGATGCCGCCGTCCAGCTCGGTGATGGTGTATTCGTAGGTGCCGACCGTGTCAAAGCGGATGCTGCCGAAGACGGCGGTCTTAGCGTCCTTGGTCGCGACGGCGGTGTCCTTTTCGGGCAGGGGAGCGCCCTCGGTGACGGCCTCGAGCTTGAAGGTGAAGCTGTCGTCATCGTTCCAGTCTCTGCCGGAGATGGCCTTGGTGACTTCGGGCGTCGCCTCTGCGGGCGTGGGATTCTCAAAGCGGTTGGTCACGGTCAGGCTTTCGGCGCCGTCGTAGGAAACGGAAGCGACGAGCTTGTATTCGGTCTCGTCCTTCGTGACGGTAACGGTCACCTTGTGAGCGCTGATGTCGTAGGTGACGCCTTCGATGCCGCCGTCGATCTCGGTGATGGTGTATTCGTAGGTACCCTCGGCGTCAAAGCGGATGCTGCAGAAGACGGCGGTCTTGGCTTCCTTGGTCGCGACGGCGGTGACGGTCTCGGGCAGGGGAGCGCCCTCGGTCACGGCGTCAAGGCGGAAGGTGAAGGTATCGTCGTCATTCCAGTCTCTGCCGACGAGCGCCTTGGTGACTTCCGGCGTCGCCTCTGTGGGCGTGGGGTACTCAAAGCTGTTGGTCACCGTCAGGCTTTCCGCCTCGTCGTAGGAGATGGATGCGACAAGCTTGCTGCCGGATTCGTCCTTCTCGACGGTAACGATCACCTGGTGGGCGCTGATGTCGTAGGTCACGCCCTCGATGCCGCCGTCGACCTCGGTGATGCGGTACACATAGACGCCGACGTCGCTGAAGGAGAGCGTGTCAAAGACGGCGACGGGCGAAGCCTTGGTGGCGACAGCCGTGGGATCCTCGGGCAGGGGAGCGCCTTTGGTGACAGCCTCGAGCAGGAAGGTGAAGGTATCGTCGTCGTTCCAGTCTCTGCCGTCGAGCAGCTTGGTGACCTCCGGGGTCGCCTCGGCCGGGGTGAAGCGGTTGGTGATCAGGAGAACGCCGGTCCCGTCATAGCTCAGCTCAGCAACGAGGCGGTTGCTGCCGTCCTCCGCCACGGAGACGGTGACCATGAGCTGGTGATAAGCGATATCATAGCTCATGCCCGGCAGCTCGCCCTTGTCTTCGGTGATGTAGTATTCGTAGCTGCCGACCTTATCATAGCTGATGCTGCCGAATACGGCGACGGGATTCGCCCTGGTGGCGACGGCGGTCTCGTTCGCGGGCATGGGAGCGCCCTCGGTGACCGGCTGCAGCCGGAAGGTGAAGGAGTCCCTGTCGCCCCAGTCTCTGCCTTCGATCTCCTTGGTCACTTCCGGAGCGACCAGGACCGGCTCGAAGCTGTTGCTCACCGTGAGGGAAGAAGCGCCGTCATAGGAAAGCGTGGCGACGAGCTTGTTGCTGCCGTCCGTGGCCTTTTTCACGGTGACGACGACCTGATGGGCCGTGATGTCGTAGCTCATGCCGGGAATGGTGCCGGAAAGCTCCGAGATGCGGTATTCATAGGTGCCGACCTTCTTGAAGCTGATGGACCCGAAGACCGCGAGGGGCGAAGCTTTGGTGGCGACGGCGGTGGGATCCTCGGGCATCGGCGCGCCTTCGGTCACGGCCTCGAGCTTGAAGGTGAAGCTGTCATCGTCGTTCCAGTCCCTGCCGCTGATGGCCTTGGTCACTTCCGGCGTCGCGACGGCAGGATCCGGCGTGTCGAAAGGGATGTTCTCCACAACAACAGCGACGATATCCTGATGCACGACCGTGACGCTGCCGTCCTCACCGACGACCTCGACGGTGCTGGGGATCGTGACATAGAAGGGATCGGCCGGGGCCTTGACCTTGGGGCTGGACCTCTCGATCACCAGGAAGGTGCCGCGCGTCAGCTCCAGGAAGCCGTAGCCGGTCGAATCGGTGGTGATGGTGCCGACCAGATTCTCCTCCGTGGCATAGGCGGCGATCTCTTCGTCCGTCGGCTTGCCGCTGAGGGTCGTGCCGTCTTCCGGTTCCGCGCGGTAGACGTCAAAGCTGATGTCGGAAATGGGGATCTTGGTCTCTTCGGCGACCTTGTAAACGCGCAGACCCATGTCGATGTCCTTGTCGAACACAAAGGAGGTCTCGGCGTGGACCCGCGTCTCGCCTTCGCTGAGGCCGACCAGGGCCTGCGATTTGTCGAAGCCGCCCTCGGGCTCGTAGAAGTACACGCCCTTGGGGAGCGTCTGCGTGCCGTCGACGACGACCGTGACCGTGTCGCCGTATTTGGCGGTGATGGTCGTCTCGTAGACGGAAGCGTTGTTCACCTGGATGGTTTTCGCGCTGGTCTGGTTCTGACCGGTCTCGCTGACGGAAGAGCTGGTGACCACGATGCTGATGTCACCCTCCGCCGTGCCGTGATTCAGGAAGATGCGCAGATCGACGCTGTATGTATCGTCGGAGCCCTCGATGAAGTCCGAGCGGGCGACGCTGACCTCGGTGATGATGATCTGATCGTCCTGGGCCTCCACGCCCGGAAGATTGCAGAGATACTGGGTCAGCGCGTTGACGCGCTCCGCGGTGTCGGCATAAATGGTCGGATAGCGCGCGGCATAGTTGAAGCCGGTGTTGTACCAGTCCCACAGCTCGCCGCGGTAGTCGTTCATGGTCTTGATCAGACGTCTGCTCGGATAGGGGTAGTCGATGACCTCCGCCGTGCCGCCGTAGGTCGTGGACGCGGTGATGTTGTCCATGTTCGAGCGGTTGGCGTAAGCCCAGATCGCCTGCTGGACGGCAGCGATCATGTCGCTGCGGGTCAGCGCGTTGGCATAGCTCGCATTGAAGCCGCCGGCGATCAGGCTGCTCTTCATCTGATCCATGGTAAGGTAGGGATAGGAAGTCAGAATGATGGCGCGGATGTGCGCGGCGTCCGAAGCCGTGTAATAGTCGCAGTCCTCCAGATTCACGCGCTTGTAGTGCCAGCCGTGGGTCGTCGGCATTCTCAGGTCGATGCAGTAGGTGATCTCATAGTTGCTCTGCCCGTACTGGTAGGGCGCGTTCGGCGTCCAGGACGTGGCGTCGCCGGAGACGTCGACGAGGGCGATCGTGCAGGGGAAGTCCTTGTCGGCGGTGATGTTCTGGCTGAGCTCATAAGCGCGGACGACCTCGTAGCAATACTCGTTGCTGCTCGGCGTGATGCTCAGAGGGAAGTCGCCGATCATCGGGAAGATGTTGGGGAGGCTGTCGTAGGGGTCGAGCTTCGCGAGACCGGCCGCGCCGTCCTCGTCGCTCTGGACCTGCTCCTTCTGTTCGTCGCTCAGCGCTTCATAGGCTTCCTTTGCGGCGGCGCGCTTTTCAAACATGCCGTCCACATATTCCTTGTACTGCTGCTGAGCGGCCAGGTGCTCCTCTTCGGCCTCGGCATAGACCGTTTTCACGGTGATCGTGGCGCGCTTGTTCTGCATCTCCTGAAGAGAATCGATGCCCTTCAGCAGCTCGATGACAGCCAGAACGTCCTCGTCCGTGATCTCCTCGGTCTCCTCGGCCTCCTCGGGCTCGGTCTCCTCGGGCTCGGTTTCCTCGGGCTCGGTCTCCACGGGCTCCGGCTCCGATCCCGTTTCCGTCGCCGCCTCAAAATCCGAGTTGCGTACGGCGGTTTCCGCAGCGCTTGCCCGCGGCGTAAAAACGATCAGAGACAGCGCCATGCACAAAACGAGGCACAGCGCAAGCAGAGATTTCAGTTTGTTACGGACCATGATTCCGATCCCCTTTCCGGCTGTTTGCGTTCTCTTATTCCCAGGTAATCTATGGTACGGCGCACAGGTATTTCCTGCAATCCCATAAAATACCAAACTAATATTGCCATATTTATGTAAACATGTCAAGAATTGGTTTGCAAAAAAGAGAAAAAAATACAATTCCGGAAGCTTTTCACAGGAAAAGCTTCCGGAATTTGAAGAGTGAAGGATCGAAAATGGAAAAAGGGGGCTCTATTCGACCGTGACGAGACCGTTCGGGCCGATGGTGACGGTCATGCCCGTCTGCACGGCCTCGAGGAATTCGTCGCCCAGCGAATCGACCACGGGCATGGGGTTGTCGGTCCAGACGTCGCCGAGGATCGCGCCGGAGGCGGCCAGCGAGTCGATCGGCTTGGAGAAGAGCATGCAGGCCGGGGCCTTGCCCAGCGCGCAGGCGGTATAGAGCACCATGCCGCCGGTGGTGGAGCCGATCGTCATCGGCAGGCAGAGCGCCTTGCCCAGCATCGGCTTCTTATAGAGGTCTGGGTTGTTCTGATCGCCGCACTTGACCTGCTTGTCGCCGAACATCAGCGCCATCTGGTAGCTGGCGAGCGTGTTGAAACCGCCGCGGCTGACCAGCGCCTCCGCGCTGCATTCGCCGGGTACGACCACGCGTCCCTGAAACTGCTTCATGCTTCAGCCCTCCCTCCGGTGATGATCCTGAGAATGTCCGCTTCGGTGTAATAGCGGGCGCTCGTGTAGGTGCGCAGCTTGTTCGAGCAGGTGATGACCGCCTTCTTCTTGCAGAGGGGATTGTTCATGTACATCAGCGGGCAGATGTAGCTGAGCACCACGCCGTATTTCTTGAGCCGATAGGCGTCCATTGTGTTCTCAAAGGCCTTGAGAACGGGCGTCGAGGCGGTGAACACCGTCGGCACGGCGACCTTGTCGCGGCCGTTTTCGCGCAGGCCGTCGCCGATCCTCGCCGTCCAGTCCTGCAGCTGCTTGAGCGTGAGGTGCGGGCAGCCGACAAAGCAGAGCTGCGGCTTTGCCTCGGGATTCTTCCAGATGACCGGGTAGGCGGCTTTGACGCGCTCGAGCTCCTCGTCGTCGATCACATAGACCTGCGCGCCCTCGGCGATCAGGCTCTCGCCCAGCTCCTTGGCCTCCGGGGTCAGATTGTCGATGTGGTACAGGCCGACCGCGCCGTTGGAGGCGGTGGCGGCGCCGAAGTCCTTGAGATAGGCGCAGGCGTCGTCGTCCAGCTCGGTGCCGAGCCAGCGGTCGAGCCCCTTGACGTAGGGGACCTCCTCCATGACCTTCATGCCGACGGCCGAGCCCAGCAGCTGCGCCTCCGGCTTCTTCTCGCAGCGGACCTCGACGATCCAGGTCGCCTTGCGGCCCTCGTCGGTCAACAGGCCGAATTCGGGCACGAAGCCGGCGATGGAGCCCATCAGCTCCAGCATGCCGGAGTTGCGGTTGCAGCGCGCGCCGAGGACGGAGTTGGCGTAGACGACGGCGGAGGATTCCGCCCAGGACAGCACGTCGCCCTTTTTGGGCTTGTTGCCGACCTGGTCGAGGTAGCAGGTGCAGGTGTAGTCGTCGTCGCTCGTGATGCCGAGCTTGCGCAGCTGCTCCTCATAGCGCTCCTGCTGCGTGTACATGATCTTCTTGAACACAATGTCCTCCAGCAGGGAGGAGGGGACCTTCTTGTCCAGAGGCTTGGGGTCGGCGGTGAACTTCTGCCCTTCCGGGAGACCGGCGGCGATGAGCTGGTCATAAAGGTCGTAGACCGGCTTCATGACCTCCAGGCCGAAGCTGATGACCGTGTGGCCGTAGCGGCTCGTGACCGGGACCATGCGCTCGGCGCCGAAGGCCTCGCCGTACATGACGAGGGTCTTGACGATCTTGGCCATGATCTCGCCCTTTTCGCCGTTCAGCATCGCCTGCTGCTCGGGACTCAATTTCATGGGAATCACATCCTTTTCGCATTTTTTCTGTATTGATTTTGTTCAATATTATTCTATCAGCCGCGTTGACGCTTGTCAATCGACAAAAGGGATGGTATCATGGTTTCATACGGAGATCCGCCCCGGCGGATGAGCGATTCCAGAGAAATGGGGAATAAAATCATGAAGCTGTTTCAGTTTTACAAGGACGGCGCGCCGTCCCTCGGCATCCGGACCGGCGCGGGCTGGATCGACGCGGCGGCCGAGAGCCGCGGGCGCGGGATCCCCGCGCCGCAGACGATGCTCGACTGCATCCGGGGCGGGGAGGAGGCCCTCGCCGCGCTGCGCGCGCTCATGGATGGCGCGGAGCTCCTGCACGAGGAGCCGCAGCTTGCCCCGGCCGTGACCGGCGGGGAGAAGATCCTCTGCATCGGCCTGAACTACCGCAAGCACATCGAGGAGACAAACGACGTGCTGCCGTCCTACACGGTTGTCTTTTCCAAGCTCGGAAACGCGCTGGCGGCGAGCGGGGAGGAGATCCGGCTGGACCCGGCCTACAGCAGGTACGACTACGAGGCGGAGCTGGTGCTCGTCATCGGAAAGGCCGGCGCCTGGATCCCCGAGGAGGAGGCCATGGATTACGTCTTCGGCTATACCTGCGGCAACGACGTCTCCAACCGCGAGACGCAGCTCGAGCGGGGGAGCCAGTGGCTGCTCGGCAAGAGCATGGACGGCTTCGGCCCGGTCGGCCCCTGCGTCGTGACCGCGGAGGAGCTCGACCCGGACCACACCGGCATCCGCTCCCGCGTCAACGGCGAGCTCCGGCAGGACTCCGACACCTGCCATATGATCTTCTCCTGCCGGAAGATCATCAGCTACATCTCCGAGCACATGACGCTCAAACCGGGCGACATCATCTTCACCGGCACGCCGGAGGGCGTGGCCCTCGGCCAGAACGGGGAGAAGCAGTGGCTCCGCCCGGGCGACCTCTGCTCGGTCGAGATCGACGGCATCGGCGAGCTCGTCAACCGCTTCGTCTGAGCGGGACCGGCGGCCGCAGATATATACATATAAAATATAAAAGCAGCTCCGCACGGATACCTCTGTGCGGAGCTGCTTTTTTCATGATTCGACGATATGATATTCCCGCAGCAGCTCGATGCGCTCACGGGCGATGCGGATGCTGCGCGTTGGGCTGACGGGGGAGGGGTTCTTCTTTCGGCGCAGATAGCGCCAGATCCGCTGCAGCCAGGCCCAGGGCAGCAGCCAGGGGTACTTTTTCAGATAGGGGAAATGCCCCCGCATCGAGGAGAGGGGCAGGAACAGCGAGTGCAGCGCGCCGCGCCGCCTTCTGCCGCTGCGCGCAGCCACGACGGCCTCAAGCGTCATCGTGCTGCTGTGCGCCCGGTCGATGTCCACGCCGCCGTAGAGCCCGCCGCTAAGCATGTCGTCCAGCAGGTCGCTCTCGTCGACCTCGAGTTCCGCGAAGGCCTCCGGCATCGCAAAGCCGAGCTGCCGCTCCGCGATCCGAAACAGGGCCGCCGCAAAGAACGCGATGCGAAGCTCCTCACAGGAGCCGCGGATCTGCGCCCAGTCGATCTGCGCATCGTCGCGCTCCGCCATCAGCGCCATGTCGCAGAGCTGACGGATGCCGATGCCGCCGTGCAGGAAGTGCTTGTAGGCGTGGCAGAGAAGGAAAAGCAGATGATCCGTCGGCGCCAGGGTCAGGAGCGGGACGTCCATGACGCGTAACTCGACCGCGCGGTCGAGCGCGCCGTCGAAAAAGCGCGCGCAGTCCCCGTAGGCGTCCGATTCGGGCGGAAAGAGGCTCCTGTGCAGCTCCAGATGGAGGCAGCGGTCCTCCGTGGCAAAGGAGACTTCGTAGTCGTCCTCGTTGCCGGAGGCGTGCAGGCCGTTTTCCTCCAGGATCGCCTTGTAGGCCGGATAGTCCGCCGGGCGGATCAGCAGATCCTCGTCCTCCGAGGGGCGCTGCTCCGGCTCCGGGTAGAGGCTCCGGCAGACGATACCCTTGACAATGACGGGACGCAGCCCGTGCGAAGCGAACTTCTGCATCAGCAGCAGGAAGTCCGCCGTCCGCCGCGCCTGCGAAACCGTCGCCTGCCTTGCGTACAGCGCGGCGCCCTTCTGCGTTTCGTCGTACAGACAGTCCGCGATCAGCGGCAGGATGTGGTGCTCCGCCGCCAGACGGTAGAGCTTCGGAAACTGCTGCCGCAGAGACTCGTCCGCCCGGATCTTATCTCCCCGGATCGCCGCGCGCAGAACGCGCAGGAAGCTTCCGTAGATCTCGTCCATCACTCGACCCCGCCGACCTCCATGTCTCCGGGGATCTCAATCACGACCGAGCCTTCCTCACCTTCGACGATGACGATGCCCTCGATCTCTTCGGGGTCTGCCGTCTCGACAGGTTCCTCCGCGGCCTCGGACTCCTCGGGCGCGGCGCTCTCCTCCGCGGGCTTCGGCTCTTCGGGCTCCTTGGGCTCCTCGGGCTCGACGGAGCCGGCGGCCTCGGCGGGGGCCTCGGGCTCTTTGCCGGTCTCGGGGGCGGCCGCCTCGCTCTGCTGCGTCTCCGCCGCGGCGGGCGCGGCCGGGGTCTGCGGTTTCATCGAAGAACCGCGGCCGAGAACGGCCAGCACGATGAAGACAACGATCAGCAGTACGGCCAGCAATACGAATTTCAGCGTGTTATTTTTCATGTTCGTCTCCCTGCTCTTGCGTGAGCAAATAATTCAGTTCCTGCATCTGACGCAGGAAGTCCTCAATGAAGCCCCGGACCGAGGCCGGGTCGTCCACTTCGTATTCTCCGGCGACGGCCTGTTCGAGTTCCTCTGCCGTCGCTCCGTTTTTGAGCTTTTCCCAGAGAAAGGCCGAGGTCTCGTTGAGCACGGTCACAAAGGGGCAGAGCTCTTTCAGCGCGCCGGCAGACACCAGCAGCCGCTCGCCGCACACCTGGGTCAGCACCAGTCCCTCTCTCGCTTTATACCGTTTCATCGCAGCCTCCCCTCAGCGTCTCGCGCAGCAGCTCCGTCGACGCCAGATCGCCTTTGTTGACCAGCTTCCAGACCGGTTTGTGTAGCAGCCCTTCCAGCAGGCCGCAGAGCGTCAGGATCTCCGCTTCGGTATCCGCCGTGGTGACGAACTGCGGGATCAGCGACACGATGGCCTCCCGGACCGGCAGCGGCTCGATGCGGTTTTCCTGCCCCTGCTCCAGCAGCACGATCCCGCCCAGCGGCGCGGACAGGAAGCTGCCGATGCTCTCCTTGCCGTTCCACGGGCTGGGGTGCACGGTGATCTCGCCGTCGAGCTGCTCCAGCACCGGCATGTCCCCGGAGATCATCGTGATCTCCGACGGCAGCAGCTTCCGCCAGTTCATGAACTGGGTCGTCTTGCCCGTCCCGCTCGGCGCGGTCAGCAGCCAGGCCTTCCCGCGATACAGCAGGGCCACGGAGTGGAAGATGCAGCAGCCGTAGCGCCGCAGCAGGAAGCGTCCGGTCAGCGCGCACAGCGCCTTGAATTCGGCGTAGTCCTCGGCGTTCTGTTCGGGGATCAGCGCGTGGGCGCGGGCGATGTCCTCCGGCGAGGCCAGGATGTCCGCCGCGCCGTCGGAAGCTTTCAGTTGGGAGCGAAAATACAGCCTGGTTTTCGGATACCGAAAGGCGTAGCGCACCGGGTGGCCGGCCAGCCTCGCCTCAAACACGTCGTCCATAAGCACCTCGCAGCGGGAAGGGGCCGCGGTCAAACAGCCCGTAAACACAAAACCGGTGTTTCATATTATTATATAACGAGCAAAAACACCGTGTCAACCGGAAAGTGCCCGGACGGCAGGCCCTCGGCAGCGGGCGGGACGGACAGGAGACAGAAAAGAGAGACAGCGCGGAGAGAGCTCCGCGCTGTCTGAGCTTATGGATTTTGCTGGTTTTCGCTTACTTGAGCCACTCGTCGTTCCAGGCGACGGTCGGGTTGTACTGGCTCCAGGTATCGGCGCCGAAGCCGTGCTGGGCCCACCAGACCGCATAGTCGTTGAAGTCCAGCGTGTCGTTCTGGTCGAAGTCGCCGA